>JASIJN010000403.1 GCA_030050125.1 Streptosporangiaceae bacterium
CGACCTCGTCGGCACCAGGGGCCGTCGCCGGAGCGGCGGATTCGACGACGGGTCCGGCGACGGCCGGGACGGCGGGCGGCGGCGCCGCAAGGGCGACTGGTGGCGGCACTGGACCTGGAAGAAGGCGCTGGCGGTCCTGGCCGGGGCCGGCGCGTTCATGTTCTTCCTGCTCGTCGCGGCCGTCGTGTACCTGTACCAGAAGACCCCGATCCCCACCGACGTGTCCGAGGCGGCGCTTCAGCAGTCCTCGACCGTCTACTTCAGCAACGGCAAGACCGAGGTGGGCACATTCACCGCCGACGGCATCGACCGGCAGATACTGAACTCCAACCAGATCCCGCAGGTCATGAAGAACGCGATCGTCGCGGCGGAGGACCGCCACTTCTACACCGAGGGCGGGATCTCGATCAGCGGCATCCTGCGGTCCGCCTTCGAGGACCTCAAGGGCGGCGGGAACCTGCAGGGCGGATCGACGCTGACCGAGGAGTTCGCCAAGAACTACTACGCGACGATCGGCACATCGCGGACGGTCAGCACCAAGATCAAGGAAATCTTCGTCTCGATCAAGCTCTCGCACCTGGAGTCGAAGGACTGGATCATCACCCAGTACCTCAACACGGTGCCGTTCGGCAACAACGCCTACGGCGTCGCCGCGGCGTCGCAGCTGTACTTCGGCGAGCCCGCCATGAAGCTCACGGTCTCCCAGGCGGCGATGCTCGCGGCCATGGTCAACCAGCCGGGCTTCTTCAACCCGGACCCGGACGCCGGAGCGGCCTACACCTCGCTGGTCGCCCGCTGGCACTACGTGCTGACCAACATGGTCAGGGACGGGGCCCTGACCCAGCAGCAGGCGGACGAGCAGACGTTCCCGAAGGTGCTGACCGAGAACGCGCTGGCGGCCGGCTGGACCGGCTACAAGGGCTACATCATGCAGCAGGTCGAGAGCGAGCTCGAGAACACCTACGGGTTCACCGAGCAGGAGATCGACACCCGCGGGCTGAAGATCGTCACCACGTTCAACCTCGGCATGATGCGGGAGCTGTACGCCGCGGTGAACCAGAACGTGGCGCAGATGCGGGCCGAGGGCGCGCCGCTGCCGTGGTACGCGCACGTCGGCGCCATCCTGGAGCAGCCGGGCACCGGCGCGATCCTGGCCATGTACGGCGGCCCGAGTTACAGCGCGAGCAACTGCGCCAGGATCTACTGCCAGCTCAACATGGCCACCCAGAACCGCGAGCAGGTCGGATCCTCGTTCAAGCCGTACGTGCTGTCCACCGCGGTGTCGGAGGGCATGGACGTGCAGAACAGCATCCTCAACGGGATCGAGCCGATGTGCGTGCCGCCGGACTCGACCCCGCAGACCCGGTCCGAGCTGTCCCAGGCCACCCTGAACTGCCCGCCCCCTGGGTTCGAGGTCGACATCGGCGGCGAGAACTCGGGCCATGGGCTCAGCGTGCCCGTGGCCGCGGCCATCTCGTCGGACCCGGCGTTCGAGGATCTGATCCACCGGGCCGGCACCCAGGCCACGGTCGACATGGCCAAGGCCTTCGGGGTCAACACCGAGGCGTCCGGCCTGCAGGCCAAGGTGGGCGAGGTCGGGATGGCGCTCGGCATCGCCTCGCTGACGGTGGAGGAGCAGGCGACCACGTTCGCCACGCTCGCCGACGACGGTGAATACGTCACGCCGCACGTGATCGCCCAGATCACCGAGAACGGCAACGACATCCCGCTGAAGATCACCCGCCGCCAGGTGCTCAGCCCGGCGGCGGCGGCGGACGTGGACTACGCCCTCTCGTTCGACACCCAGCCGGGCGGCACGGCGTTCCCGAACGGCGTGCTCAGCCCGGCCCGCCCCACCATCGGCAAGACCGGCACCACCGACGACGAGGAGTCGGCGTTCTTCCTCGGCGCGATCCCGCAGTACTCGCTGGCGGTCGGGATGTTCACCAACCACCAGAACGGGGTGTACGGCGGGCAGACGCTGAACAACCTGCCATCGGTGAACGGGCAGCCGAGCGGCGACGGCGGCAACTGGCCCGCCACCATCTGGGACACGTTCATGCAGAACGAGTTCGGGAACCTGCCCGTCCTACTGCTGCCGCAGACCGACTTCAGCTGCTGCACGGCGTCTGGAGCGCCCTTCGTCAAGTGGGATCAGGTGCCCAACAAGCCCAAGAAGCCCAAGAAGGGCAAGAACCCGACGAACCCGTTCTGCCCCGGACACCGCCACTTCGGCGCCTGCCCCCAGCCGACCACGCCGAACCCCTTCCCGACGCAGCCCGCGCCGACCACGTCGCCGTCGTCGAGCCCAGCCCCGACTCCCACCATCCCGCCGTTCGGCGGCGAAGGCGGTGCCACGACCACCAACGCCGTCGGCGCGACGCCCTTGCAGTTGGCGGCCGACGACCCGGCGGCCGAGGAAGTGACGGTCAAACCGGGCGCCGGCTAGCGCGTCGAGTCGGCGTCGACCCGGTACACCCCGGACCAGGACCGGCCCTGCCGCCCGGCCGGCTGCCGTGCGGGCCGCCCGGTCAGGAGGCCTGGCCGGAAAGCCGCGCGCGCAGCCACCGGATGTCGGCCGCCGGGTCGGGCGTCTCGCACACGGCCGGGGCGCCCGCGGCGCGGACCACGCCGAGGATGAGTTCCGGGTCGATCGTCCCCGATTCCAGGGCGGCGTGCCGGTCCCGGCCTGAGGCGAACTCGTCCCGGGAGTTGTTGCAGTGCACCAAGTCGATCCGGCCGGTGATCGCCTTGATCCGGTCCACGACCGAGTCGAGTTCCTCACCGGCCGAGTAGGCGTGGCAGGTGTCCAGGCAGAACCCGACCTCGCCGCCGCCGTCCGCAGCACGGGCGACGACCTCCCAGAGGCGCGCGATCTGGTCGAAGCTGCGTGCCATCGCGCCGTCGCCGCCCGCGGTGTTCTCGATCAGCATGGGAAGGGGCCGTTCGATCCGCTCCACCGCCTTGCGCCAGCTGTCGTAGCCCTCCTCGGGATCCACCCCGGCCGTCACGTGACCGCCGTGCACGATCAGCGCCTTGGCGCCGATCGAGGCGGCCGCCGCAAGCTGCTGCTCGAGCAGCTTGCGGCTGGGAATCCTGATCCGGTTGTTGGGCGAGGCCACGTTGATGACGTAGGGCGCGTGCACATAGGCATCGATGCCCGCGGCCGCGAACGCGGCACGAACCTCGGCGGGTTCGCCCGGGAAGACGGGTGCCTTCCACCCCTGCGGGTCGCCCAGGAAGAACTGAGCCACCTCGGCCCCGGCGGCCTGAGCCGCCGCGAGCGGGTCATCGTCGTGCAGGTGCGCTCCGATGCGGATCATCATGGTCCCGAGCCTAACGGGCCCCTCCGTCAGCAGGCCGCGCCGCCGCCGGGCCCGCCCGGATCCAGGCGAGCCCGCCGTGCGCGACGTTTAGGAGAACCCGCCGTGCGCGACGCTCAGGCCAAGTCCCACGAAGGCGGCGATGATGCCGGCCATGATGACGATTCGCTGCTCTCTGGTGTTGGAGACCATCTGCGCGTACAGGCCGACCACGAAGCCGACAATGCCGAGGGTCAGGCCGGCGAAGTGCAGGCGCACGACGAACCCGACAGCCAACGCGGCGATCCCGACGACGAACGTGAACAGCGTCAGGAAGTTCTCTCTGGGATGCCGCTGGCCGTCGCTGTTGAGCGTCAAGCGCGGCAAGCGAGCCTGGGATTCGGGCCCTACGGCCATGGCACTGAGCTCCCTCGAGGATGGGTGTCCGCTAAGCCTGTTTCCCGCGCCGGAGGACTCGGCATGGTAGTCGAATCGTACTGCCGCCCGTGCCGGTCAGAGATGGCAGGCCACGGATCTTGCGCGATGGTGCGCCGGGCATGCGCGCGGATGGCGCCCAGCGATCGCGGGAGGCGGAGCGTAACAAATTCGTGCGGGCACGCCGTCACGAACTCGCGCTCATCAGAGCGGGGGCTTCATCGGTGAGCTTGCGGACGTCCGGTACGCCGAGCAGCGACAGGGTGGCCAGCAGCCACAGCGCGCCGGTGATCAGGAGAGCCGTCCGGACCGGCAAGACCGATGCGGCGGGGCCGGCGATGGCCAGCCCGAGCGGGTAGGCGATGAGTGCGCCGAACCAGGTGTAGGAGGTGACCCTGGACAACGAGCGGTCTGGGATTTGCCGCTGCATTGTGGAGTTGAACAGGCTGAGAAACAGGAGGGCGCCGGTGCCCGCGAGGGCGGCTACCGCCGCGATGGCGGCGACTGGCAGCCCGACGGCGAAGGCGAGAGGCGTCAGGCATCCGATGGCCGCGACCGACACTCCCAGTCTCAGCGGATGCCGTGGCCGCAGCCTTGCTGCCATCAGTCCTCCTGCGACCGAGCCGATACCCCCGACTGTCGCTACCGTGGCCCACGCCGCAGCGCCTCCGAGATAACGCTGGCTGGCCACCGGTCCCAGGACGCTGAAGGCGCCGACGAGGAGGTTGACCAGCGAGAAGGCTATGACCATCGGCCATAGCCAGCGGCGGGAGCGGAACTCGTCCCAGCCTTCGCGAAGATCTGTCAGGAAGTGCGGCCTGGTGGGCCGCGGGACGCTGCTGAGTTGCATGGCCGCCAGCAGGGCCACGCTCACGGCGAAGCTGGCGGCGTCGAGCAGGATTGCCCAGCCCGGCCCGGCCGTCACGACCAGCACGCCGGCCAGGGCCGGTCCTGCGATGCCGGCCGCGGAGCCTGCGACCTGCCGGAGTTGGTTGGCCTGCTGCAGGTTCGCGGGGCTGACGACCGCCGGCACGAGACCGGTCGATGCCGGAAGGAACGCCGCACCGGCTGCCCCTTGCGCGACCGCGAGCGCACCGATGAGCCAGACCGAAGGACGCCCGGTAACGAGCAGAATCCCGAGGATGGCCTCGGCGGCTCCGCGGACAACGTCGGAGGCCAGCATCACCGCGCGTCGCGACATCCGGTCCGCGATAACGCCGCCAGCCAGAAGAAACGCCACCTGGGCGGCCGCCTCAGCGCCGAGTACGTAGCCCAAGTCAGCGGCGGAGTGAGTGAGATCGAGCAACGCGAACGTAAGCGCGACCGGCACCAGAGCGTTACCGAGACTTGACACCGACTGGCCAATGAAGAGTAAGAGGAAGTTCCGTTCCCGCAGCGGGCCCATGAGTCATAGTTTGACATAAATAGTCCACTCATTTTCTCGGCTTAATAACGGGCCGTCATGAAACGGGAAACCGGATAGCCTCCGTACTCGCGATGCCAGTTCGCGGACATCATTTAGCTTCTTTTCAGTTACGCCCGGCCCGCTGCCGATCAGGAACCGGATCCGGCTCCCGTGGGTACAAACGAGGTGGGTCGCGGGCGCTGGGGCGGGAGTCGACCGGTCCGGCCGTAGGCCGCCTGCTCGGCTATGACCGTTACGTCGCCCATCGACACGGGAGAAGGGACACCGACCATGAGCACCGACACTGCTGCCATGAACGCAGATGCACCCGTCCGGCCGTTTCGTGCCGATATTGCCGACGAGGCCATCGCCGACCTTCGGCGGCGGATCGCGGCGTGGCGGCCGCCCGATCGGGAGCCTGTCGGTGATCAGTCACAGGGCGTTAAGCTCGCCACGGTGCAGGACCTCGCGGCCTACTGGGCGACGGAGTACGACTGGCGCAGATGCGAGGCGAGGCTGAATGCGCTCGACCAGTTCATCACCACCATCGACGGGCTCGACGTCCACTTCATCCACGTCCGGTCGCCTGAGCCGAACGCGCTGCCGCTGATCGTCTCCCACGGCTGGCCCGGCTCGGTCATCGAGCAGCTGAAGATCATCGAGCCGCTCACCCGTCCCGCGGAACACGGCGCCAGCGCGTCGGACGCATTCGATGTGGTGATTCCGTCGCTGCCCGGCTACGGGTTTTCCGGCAAGCCCGCCGCCATCGGCTGGGACCCGGACCGTATCGCGCGCGCGTGGGCGGTGCTGATGCAGCGGCTCGGATATACGCGCTACGTCGCGCAGGGCGGCGACTGGGGCACCGCGATCTCCGCCGCGATGGCGCGCCAGGCGCCCGAAGGGCTGCTGGGCATCCACGTCAACTTCGCGCAGATGGTTCCGCTCGACGCGCTCGGTCACATCCGCAACGGCGATCCCGCGCCGGCGGACCTGTCGGACGCGGAAAAGCGCGCGTATGGACAAGTCGCGTTCGCGACCTACCACCGCGGATACGGCGTTATCCAGGGCACGCGCCCGCAGACGATCGGCTACAGCCTGGCGGATACGCCTGTCGGCCTGGCGGCCTGGCTCCTTGACCATGACGCGGGCAGCTACGAGCACCTCGCGCAGCTCTTTGCCGGAGAGCCCTTCGGCGCCATCACCCGTGACGACTGGCTCGACAACACCTCGCTGTACTGGTTCACGAACACGCCGGCGTCCGCGGCGCGGTTGTACTGGGAGCAAGCCAAGGCTGGCGGAAACTTCTACGCCGCGGCCGACCTTTCCTTCCCGGCGGCCGTCACGGTGTTCCCGGAGGAGTACGTCCAGGCGCCCCGCAGCTGGACCGAGAAGGCCTACCACAACCTGATCTACTTCAACGAAGCCGAACGAGGCGGCCACTTCGCCGCCTGGGAACAACCGCGGCTTTTTTCGCAGGAGCTGCGCGCGGCGTTCCGCACGCTGCGCTGAAGCACGCTGCCGGGGAACCGGCGGCGCGTGGCCCGGAAGGGTTCACGAGCCGGTGCGGACCGGTTCTGCCACGGTTTCCAGCAGGCCGGTCGCGGTGTCGTAGACGTGGCCGGAGACGGTGATCCTCGTGGAGACCTGGGGCGCGGCGAGGATCTTCGCGACGTCGCCCCGGACGGTCTCGGCGGGCACGGTCGCGGGCAGGGCGGCTAGCTGCCGCTCGTCGTACCCGGAGCGCAGCGCGAACCCGTGTCGCAGTTCAGGATCTTCGAGCAGCCGGCTGCCGCAGTCAGTGTGGTGGATGACCGCGGCCTCAAAGTACGGGCCTTGGGGAGCCTTGGCCTCGACGAGGAAACCGATATAAGACAGGTCCCTGATGACCGCGTCGATCACGCGGCCGCCGACCGTCCGTGCCACGATCGCGTCGCCGAACTCGAGTCCGAGGAAGTCAGCGGGGTCCGTCCGAGGGTCGATGCAGGTGATGATGTACAGGCCCTTGAACGGCAGGAACGGGAGGCGCGGAGTGTTGCGCCAGGCGCCGCTGCTGGCGAACGCTTTGTTGCGCTCCAGCAGCGCAGTGATGTTCGACATGGCATCGCCTTCCGTGGCGGAGGTGGCATCGCGGCTTTGGCGTTCCCCCGCGCGCACAGGCAGAATCCCAAAGAGGTATAAGAATCCTGCATCTCACCGCCGGGCGTCATCGAGGTGGCCGAGCAGGGCGATCGACAGTTCCGGGCTCTCGACATGCGCGTTGTGGCCAAGGCCCGGCAGCGTGACCGTGGGGGCACCCAGCCGGGCGAGCTGCTCGTCGGTGTTCATCGGGTCGTTCCGGCCGCGCGCAAGGAGCACCGGCGCCTGGGACCGCGCAAGCAATTGCGCCATGTCGGGCGCCCCGACGCCGAAAGTGCCTGGGTCCATCGCTAGCCGCCATTTCCCGTCCTGCTCACCCAACCCGGCGTCCACGGCGGGATCATCGGCAGCTAGCAGGCCAGCCAGGCCAGACACGCGCAAATAGCGGGCCGCAGCCTCATCGCGCGAGCCGAACCATGCCGGTGACCGCCTGGATGCGGCCTGCGCCCTCTCCAGATCCTCATCGGTCCAGACGACCTTGATCCCCAGGCCGATGACCGCTTGCACGGGCACGGCGAGCCTGCCGCTGGCCAGCGCCAGGCCGACCACCCCGCCCAGGGAGTGCCCCAGCACGACAACGCGCGTCTCGGGGCCGACGATGCTGGCGACCGCATCGGCGAGGTTGCCGAAGGTGTACTCAGAGAGCGGCCGCGAGCCGCCGTGACCGG
>JASIJN010000404.1 GCA_030050125.1 Streptosporangiaceae bacterium
GGGGGCTGGCGCCGCAGGCGCGGGGAGGGGGCTGGCCCCGCACCCGCGGGGAGGGCGGCCGGGGCCGCAGGCGCGGGGAGGGCAGTGTCAGAGGGCGGCGGGATGATGCTGTCGTGACCAAGAGCACGAAGCTCGATGAAGCGGCCTTGGCCGCTGTCCTGCTCCGGCAAAACGGGGTGATAGCGCGCAGCCAGGCGCTGGCCTGCGGCATGTCGCCGGGGGCGCTGAGGCGCCGGATCGCCGATCGCGGTCCGTGGCAACGGCTGTTACCGCACACGTACCTGGCCGCGACCGGCACGCCGACGGGTACCCAGCGGGAGATCGCCGCCCTGGCCTATGCGGGCCGGGAGAGCCTGATCACCGGGTCCGCCGCCTTGCGCCACCACGGCATCCGGGCCGAGGAGACCGGGGTCATCACGGTGCTCATACCGGCGCGGCGAACCGTCCGGAGCACCGAGACGGTGCGGATCTGGCGGACTCGGCGCATGCCCCGGTTCCTGGTCGACGACGGGGTCCGCGTGGTCTTGCCCCCGAGGGCGGTGGCCGACGCCGCCCGTGCCCTGCCCGGCCTTCGCGAGGTGCGGGCCGTGGTCGCGGATGCCGTCCAGGCCGGCCGCTGTCCGATCTCCATGCTGGCCGACGAGCTGGACGAGGGGCCCAGGCGCCACTCCGCGCTGCTGCGACAGGCCGTGGCCGAGGTCCGCGACGGCATC
The DNA here is from genome assembly GCA_030050125.1 of Streptosporangiaceae bacterium. Next base: position 714 of record JASIJN010000404.1, read on the forward strand.
CGGTCGGTGACGGAGGCCGAGTTCCGCGACCTGCTGCGCCGGGCCCGGCTGCCGATGCCCATGTTCAACGCGCGCATCTTCGCCAGCGGCTCGTTCCTCGCGAGAGCCGACGCCTGGTGGCCGGATGCGGGGGTTGCCGCGGAGGTCGACTCACGGGAGTGGCACCTGAGACCCTCGGACTGGGAGCGCACGATGCGCCGCCATGCCGCCCTGACCGCGCACGGGATCCTGGTACTGCACTTCACGCCGCGCAGGATCCGCAGCGATCCGGTCGGCGTGGCCGGGGAAATCCGGGACGCGATCAGGGCCGGCCGCGGGCGGCCGGTGCTGGACCTTCGCACGCTGCCCGCGACCGCATGAGACGTGAGCGCGGGAGCGCGGCGGCCAGGGGCCTGCCCGGCCGAAACGGCCGAAACGGCCGGGGTCAGCCTCGCTGACCGAGAGTGGCCCGGACCCAGTCCACGATGTCGGTGGTCGGCGCCCCCGGCGTGAAGATCTTCGCCACGCCCATCTGCTCCAGCTCGGCGATGTCAGCCTCCGGTATGATCCCGCCGCCGAACACGACGATGTCGCTGGCGTCGCGTTCCTTCAGCAGATCGAGGACGCGGCGGAACTGGGTCATGTGCGCGCCGGACAGGACCGAGAGCCCGATCGCGTCGGCGTCCTCCTGCAGGGCGGCGGCGACGATCTGCTCCGCGGTCTGGTGCAGCCCGGTGTAGATGACCTCCACCCCGGCGTCGCGCAGAGCCCGGGCCACCACCTTCGCGCCACGATCATGGCCGTCGAGGCCCGGCTTCGCGATGACCACGCGGATGCTGCTCATGAATGTCCTCCACCGGCTCGCGGGCCGGGCCGGCCCGCGAGGTTAGCCGCTACCGGCAGGGTAGCCGCCTGGACGCGGAGGTCCGTCCGCGGCCGAGGGAATGGCGCCGAAACGAGTTCGCCGCGACCGGCCGCCCGGTGCCACAATGCCGGCATGGAATGGGCCATCCGGGTTCCGGCGCCCGGGGCCGACCGCCTGTCGCCGCTGCGCGCCCCGGACGCGCTGGCCGGTGCCGTCGGCGGGCACGCCGGATAGGCGACCGCGAAGATGAGCCTCACCTGGTACGACATCCTCGACATCCTGCCGGGCGCCACCGCCGGGGAGGTGCGGAGTGCCTGCGCGGCGAAGGAAGACGCGCTGGCGCCGGGGCTGATCTCCGGCGCCCCGTCGCCGGTCGTGGCCGCGGCCGGGCGCGCCCTGGCCGCCATCGAGCAGGCGCGGCGGGTGCTCCTCGACCCGCAGCGGCGGCGGGGATACGACGCCGAGATCGGGGTCCTGAGCCCGGGCGGCGGCCTGGAGCGGCCCGAGCCGTTCCCGTCCGAGCCCGCGCTGGGCTATGGCCCGTATGCCAGGGGCGGCCTGGACCCGGAGTCGGCCGCGGACATGCTCGGCGCGCTGACCGACTGGCTGATCCCGCACCCCGCCCCGCCGCGGCGGGTCACCGTGCCGGACGTCCGGGGGCTGTTCGTCGGGCCGTGCCGTCGCCTCGTGGCCGGCCTCGGCCTGCGGCTGGAGACGGTCCTGCTGACCGAGCACCCGATGCCGGTCGAAGGCCTGGTCGTGAGTCAGTCGCAGCGGCCGGGCACGAGGGCCCGCCGGTCCGCGACGCTGACCGTCCAGGTCTGGCACCCGGCCCGGGCCGGGCCGCGCTCATAGCTTTTCGATGGGCGCGTAGCGCAGCACCAGGTGCTTGATCCCGTAGTCGCCGCCGAAATCGATCTTGGCCTCGGGGTCGTCGCCACGGCCCTCGACGGACAGCACGGTGCCGAGGCCGTAGGCGTCGTGGTTGACCCGGTCGCCGGGCGAGAGCGACGGCACCGCGCGGTTCCCCAGCGCCTGCACCCCGGGCCGCCTGGCCATCCGCTCCGCGGCCGGCGCCGCGGCGGCGGTCTCGTCCCGCCGCCACTCGATCAGCGTCTCGGGGATCTCCGACAGGAACCTCGACTGCTTGTGGTAACCGGGCCGGCCCCACCAGGTCCGGGTCACGGCCCGGCTCAGGTACAGGCGCCGTTGCGCCCGGGTGATCCCCACGTAGGCCAGCCGCCGCTCCTCCGAGAGCTCGGTCTCGTCGTTGAGCGACCGCTCGTGCGGGAAGACGTTCTCCTCCAGCCCGGTCAGGAACACCACCGGGAACTCGAGCCCCTTGGCGGTGTGCAGCGTCATCAGGGTCACCAGGCCGCCGTGATCCTCGCCCTCCGGGACCTGGTCGGCGTCGGCGACCAGCGAGACCTGCTCGAGGAAGTCCGGCAGCGTCCCGGCCGGAGTACGGGCGTCGTACTCCCGCGCGACCGAGATCAGTTCCTCGAGGTTCTCGATCCGGCTCTCGTCCTGCAGGTCGGAGGATTCCCGCAGCTCGTCCAGGTAGCCGGACCGCTCCAGCACGGCCTCCGCCAGATCGCCGACCGGGCTGCCGGCCAGCGCGCTCTCCCGCAGCCCGCGGATCAGGTCGTTGAACGCCTCGATGGCCCGGGCCGACCGCGCGGCCAGGCCGGGGACGTCTCCCGGCCGGGCCAGGGCCCGGGCGAAGCTGATCCGCTCCCGGGCCGCGAGCGCGGAGACGCATTCCTCGGCCCGCTCGCCGATGCCCCGCCGCGGCACGTTCAATACCCTGCGCAGCGACACCTCGTCGTCCGGGTTGGCGATCAGCCGCAGGTAGCCGAGCAGGTCGCGGACCTCGCGCCGCTCGTAGAACCGCACCCCGCCGACGACCTTGTACGGCACGCCGGTCCGGATGAAGACCTCCTCGAACACCCGGGACTGCGCGTTGGTCCGGTAGAACACGGCCACCTGGCCGGGGGTCGCCTGGCCGTCGTCGTCCAGCCGGTGCACCTCCTCGGCCACGAACGCGGCCTCGTCATGCTCGTTGTCGGCCACGTAGCCGGTGATCGGCGGCCCGTCGCCCGCTTCCGACCACAGCTTCTTCGGCACCCGGCCGCGGTTGCGGGAAACCAGGGCGTTGGCGGCGGCCAGGATGTTCTGGGTCGACCGGTAGTTCTGCTCGAGCAGGATCACCTCGGCGCCGGGAAAATCTCGCTCGAACTCCTCGATGTTCCTGATCGTGGCGCCGCGGAAGGCGTAGATGGCCTGGTCGGCGTCGCCCACCACGCACAGCTCGGCGGGCGGGCTGGGCTGGGCCGGATCGCCGCCGCGGTCGGCACCGGGCAGCTGCTGCCCGGCCAGCTCGGTGACCAGCACGTACTGCGCGTGGTTGGTGTCCTGATACTCGTCGACCAGCACGTGCCGGAACCGGGCCCGGTAGTCGGCGGCCACCTCAGGGAGCGCCTGCAGCAGGTTGACCGTCACCATGATCAGATCGTCGAAGTCCATGGCGCCCGCCGCGACCAGCCGGCGCTGGTACTCGGCATAGGCCTCGGCCAGCGTCTTCTCCCGGTACGTGGTGGCCCTGGCGGCGAGCGTCTCGTAGTCAATGAGCTCGTTCTTGAGGTTGGAGACCTGGTGAGCCATGGCCTTCGGGGGATGGTACTTGGCATCCAGGTCCAGCTCGCGGCAGACCAGAGCCATCAGCCGCTGCGAGTCGGCCTGGTCGTAGATCGAGAACGACGACGGGTAGCCGAACCGCTTGCCCTCGCGGCGCAGGATGCGGACGCAGGCCGCGTGGAACGTCATCAGCCACATGGCCCGGGCCCGGCTGCCGGTGAGCGCCGCGGTCCGGGCGGCCATCTCGCCCGCCGCCTTGTTGGTGAAGGTGATGGCGAGGATCTCGGTGGGCGCGACCCCGCGCTCGGCCAGCAGATAGGCGATCCGGTGGGTCAGCACCCGGGTCTTGCCCGAGCCCGCGCCCGCCACGATGAGCAGCGGGCTGCCCTCGTGCACGACGGCAGCGCGCTGCTGCGGGTTCAGCCCGTCCAGGATGGAGTCGGCGGCAACGGCGGTCACCCGCCCAGCCTAGGCGGTGCGGCCGACACGCGGCCGGTCACTCGTCCGGGACCAGGGTGGGCGTGGCCCGGGTCAGCGTCTGCTTCTTGAAGAACGCGGGCTGGACGATGCGCAGGTAGACGAACAAGATGACCCCGGCCAGCGCGGACAGGAACGCGATCACGAAGACGCCGCCGACCTGCCAGTGCAGCCCCGGCACGGTGAACGAGGTGACGCTGGTTCCGGTGGCGACGTCGTAGTCCTCCCACAGGCTCCAGCCGCCGGCGAAGTACAGGATGAGGCCACCGAGCAGCGGCAGGATGCCCTGCATCCACAGGGTGCGGGTGCTGCTGGCCAGCGTCCTGCGGTAGTACCAGACGCAGGCGAACGCGGTGAGCCCGTAGTAGAACGCGATGTAGATGCCGCAGCAGGTGACCGCGTCGGTGATCACGTTGCCGTGCGAGACGAAGTTCATCACCAGGTAGAGCGCGATCGAGATGCCGCCCATGACGACGGTCGACACCGTCGGGGTGAGATAGCGGGGGTGGATCTTGGCGAAGGACTTGGGCAGGGCCCCGTACACGGCCATGGACAGGGTGGTGCGGGCCGTGGGCAGGATCGTGGTCTGGGTCGACGCGGCCGCCGAGGAGAGCACCATGAGGATCAGCAGCCGGGCCAGGAACACGCCGAAGCCCGAGGTGCCGAACACGGCGCTGCCGAGGATGGACAGCACGTCGCCGGTGTTGGCCGAGTTGCCGAGGCCGATGCCCTTGGTCCCGATCCCGGCGAACGACTGCACCGAGGTGGTCACCAGCAGGTAGATGACCAGGAGCAGCAGCGTGGACACGATCGCGGCCCGGCCCGGCGTCTTGTTGCGGTCGGCGGTCTCCTCGTTGACCGACACCGCGGTGTCCCAGCCCCAGTAGATGAACAGGAACAGGACCAGGCCGTCGATGAACGGCGAGAAGCTGGCGTGGAACGGGTCGAACCAGGCCCCGCTGACCGGGATCGAGGTGGCCGGGTGGTGCCCGGTGCCGACCCGCACCAGCGCGGTGATCGACAGCACCATCAGCATGACCAGCTCGATGCCGAGCAGGACCTTCTGGAAGTTCGCCGAGACCTCGATGCCCACGTAGCAGATCGCGCACATCGAGATGATCCAGAGCACGCCGGTCAGCAGCACCCAGCCGCTGGCCGGGTTGTGCCCGATGCTGGTGACGCCGAACAGGTCGAACAGGTAAGCGCCGGCGACCTGGGCGAGGCTGGCCATGACGAGGATATCGGCGGCCACGATCCCCCAGCCGCCCGCCCAGCCGGTCTTCGGGCCGAAGGCGCGGCTGGCCCAGGTGAACGTGGTGCCGCAGTCCGGGTCGGCCTTGTTCAGCTCGCTGTAGCCGATGGAGGCGAACAGCATCGGGATGAACGCGACGATGCACACGATCGGCGACTGCAAGCCGATGATCGCGACGACGAAGCCGAGGGTCGCGGCCAGGCTGTAGGCGGGGGCGACCGACGCGGTCGCGATGACCGTGCTGGAGATCAGCCCGAGGGCGCCTGATTTGAGGCCCTTCTCGGCGATCTCCTCGCCGCCTGGCTGCTGGGCTTCTTGGATGGTGGCCATGGCTCACCCCTCCTGGCAGCGACCCGGCTGACCGGGTCTGACCTGGACCGGCCGCGAGATCGCAGGTCCCGGTTGCGACACTACGAGCGCCTAGACGGCGCCTAAGCGCTGCAGTGCGACGGTTCTAGCATGGATCGTCCTTCACGGCAACGATTTCAGTTGTAACAGCTGTGTATCACGACTGGTCCCGACCGTGCCAGGCCAGGGCTGGTCTAGGATCTGCACATGCGCATCCGCCGGGTTCTGCTCGTCGGCGCAGGCGGCGTGGGAACGGCGTTCGCCCAGATAGCCGCCCGCCGCCAGTTTGCCGACCTCGTCATCGCCGACTACGACCTGAACCGGGCGCGCCGCGCCGCCCAGGCGGCGCCGGACAGGTTCACCGCCGTCCAGCTGGACGCCCGTGACGAGCAGGCCACAGCGGCGCTGCTCGCCGGGCAGGGCTGCGATGTGCTGATGAACGCGACCGACCCCCGTTTCGTGATGCCGCTCTTCCGCGCCGCTCTCCAGGCCGGCACCTACTACCTGGACATGGCGATGTCGCTGTCGCACCCCCACCAGGATGAGCCCTACTCCAGGACCGGTGTCAAGCTTGGCGACGACCAGTTCGCGCTGGCCTCCGCCTGGGAGGAGCGCGGCACGCTGGCCCTGGTCGGGATCGGGGTGGAGCCCGGGCTGTCGGACGTGTTCGCCCGGCACGCGGCGGACACCATGTTCAGCCGGATCGACGAGATCGGGGTCAGGGACGGCGCCAACCTGACCGTGGCCGGCTATGACTTCGCCCCCACCTTCTCCATCTGGACGACGATCGAGGAATGCCTCAACCCGCCGGTGATCTGGGAGGCCAACCGGGGCTGGTTCACCACCGCGCCGTTCAGCGAGCCGGAGACCTTCGTCTTCCCCGCCGGGATCGGGCCGGTCGAGTGCGTCAACGTGGAGCACGAGGAGGTGCTGCTCGTTCCCCGCTGGGTCCAGGCCCGCCGGGTGACGTTCAAATACGGGCTCGGCGCCGAGTTCATCGGCGTGCTGCAGACCCTGCACAAGCTCGGACTTGACTCCACCGACCCGGTCACGGTCGGCGGGGCGAGCGTGTCACCGCGGGACGTGGTCGCCGCCTGCCTGCCCGACCCCGCCACACTGGGCGACAAGATGACCGGCGTGACCTGCGCCGGCACCTGGGTAACCGGCACCGGGATGGACGGCGCCCCGCGCGAGGTCTACCTGCATCACGTCGTGGACAACGCCTGGTCCATGGCCGAGTACGGGTCACAGGCCGTGGTCTGGCAGACCGCGGTCAACCCGGTGGTCGCGCTGGAACTGATCGACTCCGGCGCCTGGTCCGGGGCGGGAGTGCTCGGCCCCGAGGCGCTGCCGGCCGGGCCGTTCCTGGACCTGCTGACCGAGTACGGCTCGCCCTGGGCGAGCGAAGAACGGATTCCCGCGGGTAAGTAAGGTCACACACAGCAAGAACGGAGGCCTCGTGGTGGACGACTTGCGCGACTTCATCGGCGGCCAGGAAACGGACTTCTCCTACGACAAGCGAGCCGACCTGATCGACCCGAGCACCGGGGAGGTCTTCGCCACCGCCCCCATATCCAGCGAGGCCGAGGTCACCGCCGCGTTCGCCGCGGCCACCGACGCGTTCGAGGGCTGGCGCGACGCCACCCCGTCCGAGCGCAGCCTGGCGCTGCTGCGGATCGCGGACACGATCGAGTCCAAGGCCGAGCAACTCGTTGCCGTCGAGTGCCAGAACACCGGCAAGCCGGTCGCCCTGACCCTGTCCGAGGAAATCCCGCCCATGGTGGACCAGATCCGGTTCTTCGCCGGCGCGGCGAGGATGCTGGAGGGCCGCTCGGCCGGCGAGTACATGTCCGGGTTCACCTCGTTCATCCGGCGCGAGCCGGTCGGGGTGTGCGCCGCGGTGACGCCGTGGAACTACCCGATGATGATGGCGGTCTGGAAGTGGGCGCCGGCGCTGGCGGCGGGCAACACGATGGTGCTCAAGCCGTCGGACACCACCCCCGCGTCCACGCTGCTGATGGCCCAGCTGATGAGCGAGCACCTGCCGCCGGGCGTGTTCAACGTGGTCTGCGGCGACCGTGACACCGGCCGGCTCCTGGTCTCCCACCCGGTGCCGCAGATGGTGTCGATCACGGGAAGCGTGCGGGCGGGCAGGGAGGTCGCGGCCGCGGCCGGGCAGCACCTGAAGCGGGTGCACCTGGAGCTGGGCGGCAAGGCGCCGGTCGTGATCTTTGCCGACGCGGCCCCGGAGAAGGCCGCGGAGGCGATCGCGATCGCCGGCTACTTCAACGCCGGCCAGGACTGCACCGCGGCGACCCGGGTGCTGGTTTCCGAGCGGGTGCACGACGAGTTCGTCGGCGCCCTGGTGGAGCAGGCCAAGAACCAGAAGGTCGGCGGGCCCGACGTCACCGACGCGGACTTCGGGCCGCTGAACAACCCCGCCCAGCTCGACCGGGTGTCGGGATTCATCAGTCGGCTGCCCGACCACGCCCGGGTGCTCACCGGCGGCAAGCGGATCGGCGACCGGGGCTTCTTCTTCGAGGCCAGCGTGGTCGACGGCCTGCGCCAGAACGACGAGATCATCCAGAACGAGGTGTTCGGCCCGGTGATCACCGTGCAGCGGTTCACCGACGAGGACCAGGCCGTGCGGTGGGCGAACGGGACCGAGTACGGCCTGGCCGCCTCGGTGTGGACCTCCGATCACGGCCGGGCCATGCGGATGTCGCGACGGCTCGACTTCGGCTGCGTGTGGATCAACACCCACATCCCGCTGGT
>JASIJN010000405.1 GCA_030050125.1 Streptosporangiaceae bacterium
CGCCGCGCCTCGTTGGCAAGACCCTGTGGGCTGCGCCGTCTGGTCTGGACCGAGGGCGCGCCGGACCAGCAGCTCGACGAGGCCGGGCTGGAGCCCCGGCTGGCCGGCGCGGGACAGGCGGTGGACCGGCTCAACGGCTCGCTGCTGGCCGGCCGCGAGGCAGAACCCGCCATCTGGCCGCTGCACGGAGAACTGCTCGTGCACCTGGACCGCCTGCGGCAGGAACTCGAGGTCGAGCAGCTGGCCGACGGCGGCAAGGACGTGCGCTGGCGCGCGCGCCAGGACGACCCCGCGCGCCAGGGCAGGCTGGTCGCCGTGGCCGGCTCGGTGCGCCCGGTGGCGGAGAAGGTGCGTCCGGTGGCGAGTCTGGCCCGGCGCGGGCCAGCCCGCCGGCCCCGAGAGCGGCAAAGTGTCCGATCCATCGCCGGGGGTACTAACCCCGAGTACGCCCGCTCGGCGCCGCGCCCATCGCCACGCCGTGCACGGGCACAGCCGCCACGCCGCACAACGCGGCCTTAGGTGGATCGGGGGGACACATGAGCACGCCTCAAGGGGGCGATCCTCGCCTGCCGCACGAGACGGGGGGGCCGGCCGGCGGTCCGCCGCCGCAGCCGGGCCAGGACACCATGCCCGGCCGGGCCAACGTGCCAGGGCAGGGCGGGGCTCCGGGCCAGGAGAGCGCGCCCGGCTCGCCGTGGCCCGACAGCCCGCAGGCTCAGCCGTACGACATGTCCCGGCCGGGAGAGTCAGCCGACCAGCCCATGGCCGGCCCGGTGCCGGGCCGGCCGGCACCGGTCGACGAGCACGAGACCCGGGTCACCGGGCGCCGGACCGTGCAATACATCATCGACGCCATCATCTACGGCATCGTGGCCGCCGTTATCTCCTGGGTCCTGGACCGGGGCACTGGGGGGCTGCATGCGTTCCTGGTCCTGGTCACCGTGGTGCTGGACGTCGCCCTCTATCTGTTCTACTGGGCCTGGATCCCGTACCGGCAGAACGGGCAGACGCTGGGCATGATGGCGATGGACATCCGGGTCGTCAGCGCCGACGGGGGACGGGCCAGCTTCACCCAGCTGGCGGTCCGCTCGGTGCTGCTGGTCCTGTTCAGCCCGCTGTCCCTGCTGGTCGGCATCATCGTGATGATGTTCTCGCGGTACCGGCAGCGCACCGGCGACTACATGGCCAGGACCATGGTGGTACGGGGGCGGGCGCGGCTCGCGCCCGAGCAGCGGACGTACGCGGGAGCCTGGCCGGCCGGCTACCGGTAGCCGGTCAGGGCGACAGCGCCTGCGTCACCCACGCCCGCAGCGCGGGTGGTGGCGCCGCCCCGGTCTGGCGCGCCACCACCTGCCCGCCGCGCAGCAGCAGCAGGGTCGGTATGGCCTGCACTCCGAACCGCTGCTGCAGCGCCGGTGATTCATCCACGTTGACCTTGACCAGCTTCAGCTGGCCGGCCATTTCCGCGGCGAGTTGCTCGAGCGCCGGGCTGACCATGCGGCACGGGCCGCACCACGGCGCCCAGAGATCGACCAGCGCGGGGACCGAGGATCGCTCGGCGATCTCGGCGAACGTCGCGTCGACCGCGTCGACGATCCAGGGCAGCGGCCGGTGGCAGTTGCCGCAGCGCGGGGTGCCTGCCGCCGCCGCCGGCACCCGGTTCCTGCGTCCGCAGTGCGGGCATCTGACGAGGTCGGCCGAGGTTTCCGCCTGCATGATGACGACGGTATTCGAACGAGCGCCGGAACACATCCGCAAACCCGGTAGCCGCGCCGCTGACCCGGCCGAGGAGCGGGAGCGCGCTGACCGCGCCGCGTTACGGCCGAAGGCGGGCCCGACGAGAAGCCCGGCTCTAACTCCCGGCCTGCTCGCCGGCCGCGGGCTCGCCGGCGGCGACCATGGCGCGCAGCAGCTTGCGGTCGGTCTTCATCACGCTGGTCAGCGGGATCGCGTCGACCAGCCGGACCTCGCGCGGGTACTTCACGGCGGACAAGTGGCGCCGGCTGAACTCGATCAGCTCCGCGGGCCCGGCCATCGCGTCCTCGCGGAGCTGCACGAAGGCGACCACCTCCTCCCCGTACTTCTCGTCCGGCCGCCCGACCACCGCGGCCCCGACCACGTCGGGGTGGGTCATCAGCACGTCCTCGACGTCGCGGGGGTAAACGTTGTAGCCGCCGCGGATGATCAGGTCCTTGATCCGGTCCACGATAAAGAGGTAGCCGTCCTCGTCGAGCCTGCCCACGTCGCCGGTGTGCAGCCAGCCCCCGCGCATCACCTCAGCGGTCTCCCGCTCGGCGTGCCAGTACCCGTTCATGACCACGGGCCCGCGCACGCAGATCTCGCCCTCCTCGCCGGGCTCCGCCGCCAGGGAGTCCGGCCGCTCGATGCGGACCTCGACGCCCGGCGCGGGCTTGCCCACGCTGCCCGCGCGCACCTGGCCGCGCGGCGAGGTGGAGATGATCGCGGCGGTCTCGGTGCAGCCGTAGCCCTCGCCGATCTCGACGTGCGGCAGCCGCTTGCGAAAGTCCTCCACGACCTGGGCGGGCAGCGGCGCGCTGCCGCTGGTGAGGCGGGCCAGGGCGGACAGGTCGTAGTTCTCCAGCGGTTGCTGCAGCAGCATCTGCAGCATCGACGGCACCAGCGGGCTGACGTTGACCCGGTGCCGCTGGGCCAGCTCGAGCCAGCCGGCCGGATCGAACCAGCGCATCAGCACCGAGGTGCCCGGCCCGGGCGCGTGCAGGCCCATCACGCTGACCATCAGCCCGTAGACGTGCGACAGCGGCAGCGGGAGCAGGGCCGAGCTGAGCTCCTCGTCGTAGGAGGTGGCCGTGGCCGCCCAGGCCGAGGCGGACAGGGCGTTGTGGCTGATCATCACGCCCTTGGACCGGCCCGTTGTGCCGCCGGTGTAGAGCAGGGCCGCGAGCCCGGACGGGTCGGAGTCGACGAGCCTGGCCGGCGGGGCCGTCTCCAGCTCCGCGAACGGCAGCAGCGGCGGCCCGGCAGCCGGCCCGGCGCGCTCGGCCGGCGGCTAGCCGACCACCACGATGCCGCGCACGCTGGTCAGGTCCGC
>JASIJN010000406.1 GCA_030050125.1 Streptosporangiaceae bacterium
TGGCGGCAGCGCAGCGCGCGCGCCACGCCATCGCGGCCCTCGGTCAGCAACCGCCGCAGCGCCGGAGGCGGGCCGGACCGGTCGATGTAGTCGTCGGCCAGGGCGATGGCCTCGGGCGTGATCTCCCAGTCCGGGTAGGCCATCCCCACGAAGTACTGGGCCATGTCCGGGCTCCAGTCCCGCCAGACGTCGGCGACCACGTCGAAGAACCGGGTCACGTACGGCTTCAGCACGTCCTCGGAGTCCTTGGCGGTGAAGCCGTCCAGCGTCGCCCGGAACATGGCGCTGGGCAGCTGGCCGCCGACGATGCGCTCCCAGGCCTGAAGTTTCGCCGCCGGATCGCGGATCGCGGCGCGGCACTCGGCCGCGTGCCTGGCCCCGGCGTCGGTGGCGTCGGTGGCCAGCTGGGCGTCGATCTCGGCCGGACCCGCGATCCCGCGGCTGACCAGCCGGAACAGCAGCTTCCAGCGCAGGTCGGTGTCGACCTGCAGGCCCTCGATCGCGATGGAGCCGTCGAGCAGCCCGGCGAGCAGCGCCAGGTCGTCGTCGGAAATGGCGTTCTCGCACAGCGCCTGGGTGTAGGCGAGCTGACGATCCGAGCCTGGCTCTGCCCGCCGCTGCAGCTCGCGCAGCGTGCTCGTGATCCGGCTCAGCCCGGTGCCGCGCCAGGCCGGGTCCGCGAACCGGCGGGTGGCCGTCCCGGCCTGGTTCAGCACGGTCTGCACGACGGGGATCGTCTCGATCGTGTCCACGCCGGACAGGGCCAGGCTCAGGTAGTCCCGCGCGGCCAGCTCGGCGTCCCGGCACATGTCCCACGCGGCGGCCCAGCACAGGGCCGACGGCAGCGAGTCGGCGAACTCGCCCCTGGCGCTGACGAGCGCGCGCAACGAGGGCTCATCCAGCCGGATCTTGGCGTAGGTCAGGTCGTCGTCGTTGACCAGCACCAGGTCCGGGCGCTGCCGGCCGACCAGCTCAGGCACCTCGGTGCGCTCGCCGTCGACGTCGATCTCGACCTGGTACCTCCTGGCCAGCGCGGCCGTCTCTGCCCCGGGGGACGACCCCTCCGGGCCCCCAGGCGCTCCCCGGTCGTAGAGCCCGATCGCGATCCGGTGCGGGCGGAGCACCGGGTGGCTGGCCGGCGCCTCCTGGATGACCGCGAACGCCGTGAACCGGCCCTCGTCGTCACAGCGGTATTCGGGCCTGAGCGTGTTCACCCCGGCGGTCTCCAGCCACTTCTTCGACCAGCCGGACAGGTCCCGGCCCGAGGCCTCCTCCAGGGGCGCGAGCAGGTCGCCGAGCGTCGCGTTGCCCCAGGCGTGCTCGGCGAAATAGCGGCGCAGCCCGGCCACGAAGTTCTCCGGGCCGACGTGGGCGACCAGCTGCTTGAGCACCGCGGCGCCCTTGGCGTAGGTGATCCCGTCGAAGTTCACCTCGACGGCCTCGATGTCGGGAATGTCCGCGGCGATCGGGTGCGTGGAGGGCAGCTGGTCCTGCCGGTACGCCCAGGTCTTCTGGACCTGGGCGAACGTGGTCCACGCCTGGCGCCACCGGGTCGCGTCGGCCTGCGCCACGATGCTCACCCAGGTGGCGAAGGACTCGTTCAGCCACAGGTCGTCCCACCAGCGCATGGTGACCAGGTCGCCGAACCACATGTGCGCCATCTCGTGCAGGATCGTCTCGGCGCGGTACTCGTGGTAGGTGTCGGTCACCCGCGACCGGAAGACGTAGGTCTCGACGAACGTGACGCAGCCGGCGTTCTCCATCGCTCCGGACTTGAACTCGGGCACGAAGAGCTGGTCGTACTTGCCGAACGGATAACGGACGCCGAACACGCCGTGGTAGAAGTCGAACCCCTGCCGGGTCACCTCGAAGATCTCGTCCGGGTCCAGGTAGCCGGCCAGCGACTGGCGGCAGAAGACCCCGAGCGGGATGCCGTCGTGCTCGTCGCGCACCACGTGGTACGGGCCGGCCGCGACCGCGGTGACATAGGTCGCCAGCACCGGCGTGGGCGGGAACGACCAGCGGACCGCTCCGCCCTCCGGCTGCGACGGCGCCCGCGACGGGGCCATGTTCGAGACCACCTCCCAGCCCTCCTTCGCCGCGACCTCGAACTCGAACGAGGCCTTCAGGTCAGGCTGGTCGAAGCAGGCGTAGACCCGGTGCGCGTCGAACGTCTCCAGGTCGGTATACAGGTACACGCTGCCGTCGGCCGGGTCGGCGAAGCGGTGCAGGCCCTCGCCGCTCCGCGAGTAGGCACACTCGGCGGCCACCCGGAGCTGGTTGCTCTCGGCCAGGCCGTCCAGCCGGATCCGGTCCCCGTCGAAGCTCTCGGGGCCGATCGCCGCGCCGTTCAGCGTGATCTCGTGTACCGCCGGGGCGGACAGGTCGATGAACGTCGACGCCCCCGGGCTGGCACAGCGGAAGCTCACCGTCGTCACGGAGCCGAACGTGAGATCGCCGCCGGTCAGGTCGAGCTCGACGCGGTAGGACTCCACGTTCAGCAGGCGTGCGCGGTCTCGCGCCTCGTCGCGCGTGAGGTTGCTGGCCACTGTTCTCATCCCTTCACGGGGGCTGGCGTTCGGTGCATAATCGCACGCCGGCCGCTGGAATGACGCGGCGCGCCCCCCGGTTATCCGCAATCGTCAACCCCCGCCCTGGCGTATGAGGAGTGTGCATGGCCCCGCAGGAGCCGACCCCCGTCGATTTCTGGTTCGATCCCCTGTGCCCGTGGGCGTGGATAGCGTCGCGCTGGCTGCTCGAGGTGGAGAAGGTCCGCCCGATCACGGCGCGCTGGCACGTGATGAGCCTCGCGGTGCTCAACGAGGACAAGGACCTGCCCGAGCGGTACCGGGAAGTGATGGCCCAGGCCTGGGGCCCGGTCCGGGTCGCGATCGCCGCGGAGCAGAAGTTCGGCCCGGACGTCCTGCTCCCGCTGTACACCGCGCTCGGCAACCGGTTCCACCTGGAGCGGGCGCCCAAGGACCGGGCCACGATCGAGGCCGCGCTGGCGGAGGCGGGGCTGCCGGCGGAACTGGCCGACGCGATGGACGACTCGGCCGGCTACGACGAGGCCCTGCGGGCGTCGCACAAGGACGGCATGGACCGGGTCGGCTACGAGGTGGGCACGCCGGTGATCTCCGTGGACGGCGTCTCGTTCTTCGGCCCGGTGCTCTCCCCGATCCCGCGGGGCGAGGACGCCGGCCGGCTCTGGGACGGCGTGCTCCTCGTCGCGGGCACGGACGGCTTCTTCGAGCTGAAGCGGAGCCGCACCAGGGACCCGATCTTCGAATAAGGGCGGCGTGCCGGGCCGGCGCCGCTCTGGCAGACTGGCGCCGTGCGCGTCTACCTCGGATCGGATCACGCTGGCTTCGAGCTGAAGCGCCGGCTCATCGACTGGCTCACGCAGGCCGGGCACGACCCCGTGGATTGCGGCCCGTCGGCCGAGCGCGACCTCGACGACTACCCGCCGTACGTGATGCTCGCCGCTAACCGCGTCGTTCATGACCCGGACAGCCTGGGCATCGTGATCGGCGGCTCGGGGAACGGCGAGCAGATCGCCGCGAACAAGATCGCCGGGGTCCGGGCCGCGGTGGTCTGGTCGCGGGAGACCGCCAGGCTCGCCCGTCAGCACAACGACGCCAACGTGCTCAGCCTGGGCGCCCGCATGTACTCGGCGGAGGAGGCCCTGTCCTTCACGAGGGTGTTCGTGGAGACGGCGTTCTCCGGCGAGTCACGCCACGCCCGGCGGCTGGCCATGATCGCGGGCTACGAGGCGACCGGCGAGTTGCCGCCGCTTCCGGCCGCGTCGTAGGGTCCCGTCCGTGGTCGCCAGCTTCATCTCTTCCAAGGCGGTCAAGGGCCGGCCGAGCGGCATCGAGGGGCGCGGCCTGGTCGCGGTGGCGCCGATCGCCAAGGACGAGATCGTGGCGGTCAAGGGCGGCCATCTGGTGGACACCGAAACGCTGAACGCGCTGCCGGAACGGCTGCGCAACACCGACGTCCAGATCGCCGACGGCCTTCACCTGGCCGCGCTCGAGGACGACGAGTACGAGCCGGTGATGCTGTTCATCAACCACTCCTGCGAGCCGAACGTCGGCTTCGCCGGCAACATCGTCCTGGTCGCCATGCGCGACGTGGCCCCCGGCGAGGAACTGACCACCGACTACGCGCTCTTCGATGACGCCGACGACGCCATGACCTGTAACTGCGGCACCGCGTCGTGCCGCGGCACGATCAGCGGCCGGGACTGGCAGCTCCCCGAGCTGCAGCGCCGGTACGGCGGCTACTTCTCCTGGTACCTGCTCCGCAGGTTCGCCCCCGCCCGCGGCTGACCAGGCGGGCTGGTCAGCGCCCGGCACGGACTTCGGGAATCACCGTCTCGGCCAGCCGGGCGAGCTGGCCGCGCCGGCCCGGCCCGGCGGTCATCAGGTTGAACCCGGTGAAGCCGGCGCCCGCGAAGCCGACCAGTCGCTCGGTGACGTAGCCGGCGGGCCCCGAGATCAGGCCGGGATCGGGGTCGGGCCGGGCGGCGAGGCGGACGGTGACGTTCAGCACCCGGGCGATGTCGCCGGGCCGGCGTCCCGCCGCCTCGGCCGCGTCCAGCACCCGGTGCAGCATGCCCGGCAGCTGGTCGGCGGGAGCGTGGCCCAGGGACGGGATCCAGCCGTCGGCGACCTGCCCGGTCAGGCGGAGTGCCCGGGGGCCGAAGGTGCCGAGCCACACCGGGATGGGCCGGGCGGGCTTGGGCTCGAGCGAGGCGGCCCCGGTGCGATAGAACTCGCCCCGGTGGCTGAAGACGGGCTCAGACCAGAGCCCGCGGATGACCGTGATCGCCTCGGCAAGGCCCCGGATCCTGGCGGCCGCGGGCGGCGCCGGCAGCCCCAGCGCGCGCGGCTCGTCCTCGGAGGCGCCCGCGCCCAGGCCCAGGATCAGCCTGCCGCCGGACAGCCGGTCCAGCGACTCGGCCATCTTGGCCACCATCGCCGGAGCGCGGAACGGGACGCCGAGGACCCGGCTGGCCACCCCGATCCGGGTGGTCGAGGCCGCGATCCAGGTCAGCATGGTCCAGGTCTCGAAGGTCGGCTGGGTGCCGCCGGGGTGATCGGAGGAGGAGACGAAGTCGAAGCCGGCCGCTTCGGCCTCCCTGGCGTCGGCGGCCGGATCGGCCCCGGCCGCCGACGAGGTGCTCACGTCCGCTCCGAAGAGGATCTTGCTCATGGCTCGCCTCCGTGGTGGCGTGAGTGCGGTCGGCGGAATCGGTCAGCACGGGCAGCAGCAGGTGGACCAGGGGGCCGATGGCCAGCGCGTAGGCCAGGGTCCCGATCCCGACGGTGCCGCCGAGCGCGATCCCGGCCAGCAGCACCGAGATCTCGATGCCGGTGCGGACCAGCCTGATCGAGTGACCGCGGCCCGCGAGCCCGGTCATCAGCCCGTCGCGCGGTCCCGGGCCCAGCCTGGCCCCGATGTACAGGGCGGTGGCCAGCGCGTTCAGTGCGATGCCGGCGGCCAGGAAGCCCGCCCGCACGGCCATCGGCCCGGGCGCGGGCAGCACCGTGAGCGCGGCGTTGGCGGCCAGCCCCACCAGCACGACGTTGCTGACCGTCCCGAATCCCGGCCGCTGCCGCAGCGGCACCCAGGCCAGCAGCACCAGCGCGCCGACCGCGATCACGGCCCAGCCGAACCGGATGCCGAGCACCCGGGCCACGCCCTGGTTCAGCACGTCCCAGGGCGACAGGCCCAGCCTGGCCTGGACCATCAGCGCGATGCTCACGCCGAACGCGGCCAGGCCAAGGTAGAGCCGGGCGACCCGGGCCGGCAGCGACCCGGCGAGTCGGGCGGCCTTCGCCCATTTACCTGACATGTCAGCTGACACGTCAGTATCGTAGCCGCGAAATTGCTGACATGTCAATCAGCTCCATTGCTGATACGTCAAGAAGGTCCGGCTACGGTGGGGAGATGGCGACGACACGCTGGCTGGACCCGGTTCAGGAGCGCGCATGGCGCGGCTACCGCCGGATGCGCACCCTGCTCGACCTGCAGCTTGCCCGGGACCTGGCCGCCGACTCCGGGCTGTCAGAGTCGGACTACGACGTGCTGTCCACGCTGACCGAGAAGCCGGAGCCGCGCTGGCGGGCCAGCGAGCTCGCCGCCCAGCTGCTGTGGTCGAGCAGCCGGCTGGCCCATCACGTGGGCCGGATGGAACGGCGGGGGCTGGTGGCCAGGCAGGCGTGTGACGACGACGGGCGCGGCGCGGTGATCACCCTGACCGACGCGGGCTGGGCGGTGCTGCGCGAGGCCGCACCGCGGCACGTGGCCTCGGTGCGGCGGCACTTCATCGACCTG
>JASIJN010000407.1 GCA_030050125.1 Streptosporangiaceae bacterium
CCAGGCCTGGGCGCTGCCCGCGTTGCTGAGCGAGCGGCTCGGCGGGCTCAGCCCGGGCCTGCTGGCCGCGAACCCGGCCGCGGTCCGCGTCGCGGTGCAGCGGCCGCCGCGGCTGCACCGGTTCGTCACCGACATGCCGGACTGGCTGGTGCAGGCGGCCGAGATCGTCCTCGCGCGCTACGACGGGCAGGCCGTGCGGCTGTGGCACGACCAGCCGACCGCGATGGAACTGCGCCGCCGGCTGGAGGCGTTCCCCGGCGTCGTCCCGACGAAGGCCGCGGCGGCGGTCGAGATTCTGGCCCGCGACCTGCGCACGCCGCTGCGGCCGCTCAGCGGCAACGACGTGGCGCGAGACCCCGATCTGCGGCGGGTGTTCTTGCGGACCGGCCTGGCCCGGCAGGACGAGGTCAGCCAGATCGTCGCCGCGGCCAGCGCCCTGGACCGGAGCCGGCCCGCCACGGTCGGCCTTCCGGCCTGGGACATCGGGCGCCGGTGGTGCCGGCCGGCCGATCCGGACTGCCCGGCCTGCCCGCTCCTCGCGGTCTGCGGCCGGTTCATCCAGGCGGGCTCCCGGGTGCGCGGCAGGTGAGGCGGACGGGGCGGATGAATCGCGGCCCGGCCGGGCCGGGCCGCGTCGCCTAGTGCTCACCCCAGTCGCTACCCCAGCAAATCCGAGGCGGCTTCCCGGCACCCGCCTCCCAAGCCGCCGACAGACGTATGATTCGGACAGCCGGTGAGGTCGCACTCCACATCAGGGGGCAATTCAATGGCAATCCTCGGTCGCGAGTTCATCGCAGCACCCGACACCGCCAAGCGCCAGATCGTCTTCAAGTGGCCGGACCAGAACATCCGCAAGTTCACCCGATGCATCGTCGAGCCCGACGCGGTGGCGGTGTTTACCAGCCAGGGCCAGGTCATGGGCACGCTGCTCGGCGGCCAGCATCAGCTCGACGCCAAGGAACTCCCGTTCCTCGGCATGTTCGTGGACTGGGCCACCGGCGGCAACGCGTTCAAGGCCGAGCTCTACTTCGTCGGGATCAGGGACTTCCCGAACATCCGGTTCGGCGGCCGGCTGGACGAGGTTCAGGACCCGCACACCGGCCTGATCGTCACGCTGCGGACGTTCGGCGAGTACGCGCTGCGAGTGATCGACGCGCCGAAGCTGATCCTCAACCTGGTCGGCACCGTGGACGTGACCAACAACGAGGCGATCACGGCCTGGGTCACCCAGCAGTTGCTGAAGGTCACCCGCACCACGGTCACCACCCAGCTCATGTCGGGCGCCTGGCCGATCCTCGGCCTGTCCGTGCACAGCCCCGAGATCGAGGTCTCGGCGAAGCAGGCGGCCAACGACGAGCTTGCCGAGTACGGGATCTCCATCACCAAGCTCGGCAACGTGGACATCAACCTCGACGACGACGACAACGCCCGGCTGAAGAAGCTGGCCGGGGACACCGCCTACAGCCGGCTGGCCGGCGGGTTCCTGCAGGCCGCCCAGGCCGAGGCGCTGCAGGGCGCGGGCGAAGGGCTGGCCAAGGGCGGCGAGGGGGCGAGCCCGCTGTTCCTCGGGGCCGGCCTCGGCGTGGCCGGCATGATGCAGGCCCCCATGCAGCAGGCCCCGTACCCGCCGCCGCCCGGTGCCGGCTTCGCGGGTGGCGGAGGCGGCTTCACCCAGGCCCCCCCGCAGGCTCCGTACCCGGCTCAGGCCCCGCCGGCGCAGCAGGCTCCGGCCCAGGCCGCGCCGGCGCCGCAAGCACCCGCCCCGGTCGAGGACGCGGTCCCGGTTCAGGACGCGGCTCCGGCCCCGGCGATGACCGAGTGCGTCGGCTGCCACAGCCCGCTGCAGGCCGGGGCGAAGTTCTGCCCCGAGTGCGGCGCGCCGCAGCAGAAGCACTGCTCGAACTGCAACGCTAGCCTGTCCCCGACCGCGAAGTTCTGCGCCGAGTGCGGCACTCCGGCGGGGCCGCCGACCTCATAAACGACGACGACGATTCCGCCGTCCGGTCCTCGGACGAGCGGCGACGGCGCGTTCAATATCTTTTCGCTTTGACTTTTTAGACCCCGACCAGAAAGGCCTGTCCGGATATGGATCGGATCGAGTGCCAGTGGTGCAAAGCTCAGAATGAGCCGGAGCGGACCAGCTGCTTCACCTGCGGCGCGCCGCTCGACAAGAGGAACTTGGTGTCCGACTCGGGCTGGGCCGAGGCGCCCCGGCTGCGGGACATGACCGAGTTCCGGTTCTCCAACTCCACCTGCCAGATCGAGGGCGAGCTCGTGCCGGTGGCCGAGCTCGCGCTGGCCCAGGGCGACTCGGTGTTCTTCGAGCACCACGTGATGCTCTGGAAGGAGCCCGCCGTGCCGATGTCGGCCATGAACACCGCGGGCGGCATGAAGCGGATGCTCGGCGGCATGCCGCACGTGCTGAGCATCGCCCACGGGCCGGGCCGCATCGCGTTCTCCCGCGACGCCGCGGGCGAGGTGGTGGTGCTGCCGCTGCACCCGTCCATGGAGATCGACGTGCGCGAGCACG
>JASIJN010000408.1 GCA_030050125.1 Streptosporangiaceae bacterium
GGCAATCTCGGCGACTACCTGACCTCGCTGGACCGGCTCCGGACGCTGGCGGGCGGCGGCAGCCTGCGGGCGCTGCTGCCCGGGCACGGGCCGCTGCTCGCCGACCCTGTCGCCATGCTCGACTACTACATCGAGCACCGGGCCGAGCGGCTGGCCGAGATCGAGGCCGCGCTGGACGCGGGCTGCCGGACCGTCCCCGACATCGTGGCCCGGGTGTACGTCGACGTGGACCGCGCGCTATGGCCGTTCGCCGAGCTGTCGGTGCGGGCCCAGCTCGGCTACCTCGCCGAGCGCGGCGCGCTCCCGCCTGGCGTCGAGCCGCCGCGGGAGTTACCTGGCGCGCCTGCGCAGCCGTTCCGAGTCGATCAGCAGCACCGACTTGGGGTGCAGGTGGATCCAGCCGCGCGCCACGAAGTCGGCTAGCGCCTTGTTGACCGTCTCCCGGGACGCCCCGACCAGCTGGGCCAGCTCCTCCTGGGTCAGGTCGTGGTTCACCTGCAGGCCGTCCTCCTGCTGGACGCCGAACCGGGCGGCCAGGTCCAGCAGCGCCTTGGCCACCCGCCCGGGCACGTCGGTGAACACGAGGTCGGACATGACCTCGTTGGTGCGGCGGAGCCGCCGGGCCAGCGCGGCCAGCAGGTGCATGGCGACGTCGGGGCGGTCGTTGAGCCAGGCACGCAGGTCGTCGTGGGCCAGCGCGGCCAGGCGGACCTCGGTGACCGCCGCCGCGCCCATGGTCCGGGGCCGCGGATCGAACAGCGACAGCTCGCCGAACATCTCGCCCGGCCCCATCAGGCTGATGAGGTTCTCCCGGCCGTCGGAGGAGGTCCGGGTCAGCTTGACCTTGCCGTCGAGCACCACGTACAGGGCGTCACCGTCGTCGCCCTCGTCGAAGAGCCGTTCCCCGCGGGCCAGCTCGACGTCGGTCACCCCGGCCCGCAGCGCCCTCGTCCCCTCCTCGTCCAGGGCCTCGAACAGGGGCGCCCGCCTGAGCATCTCCTCCGCGTGGTCCACGACAACCCTCCTCGCCCGCGACCAGGCGCTCACTCCACCAAACCACTACACAGTGTCGCCCATTCATTACCTGAAAGCGACTTCCGCCCCTTCCGCTCCAGTCCGCCCCCGAGACGGGGCGTTCAGGTCAGTGGTCTTGAATCGGCGACGCGGCCAGACGAGCCCGGCTCGCGTCGATCTCGGCCAGGGCCTCGTCGCGGCCCACCCAATGCGCGGCCTCCACCATCTTGCCGGGCTCGAGTTCCTTGTAGACCTCGAAGAAGTGCTGGATCTCCAGCAGGTCGTACTTCGAGACGTCCTCGATGTCGTTGAGTTGCGCCATCCGGGGGTCGGTGGCGGGGACGCACAGCACCTTGTCGTCGCTGCCCTTCTCGTCCCGCATCCGGAACATGCCGATCGCCCGGCACCGGATCAGGCACCCGGGGAACGTCGGCTCCTCGAGTATCACCAGCGCGTCGAGGGGGTCCCCGTCGTCGGCGAGCGTGCCGTCGATAAACCCGTAGTCGGCGGGGTATCGAGTGGAGGTGAACAGCAGCCGGTCCAGCCGGATCCGGCCGGTCTTGTGATCCATCTCGTACTTGTTCCGCTCACCCTTGGGGATCTCGATGATCACATCGAATTCCACGATTCCCGCCTCCCGGCCCTTAGATGATTGACTCCTGACCGATGTCTACCCGGTTCGGGTTCTCCGGCGCCCGGGGCGTTCCAGCATCCGGCGGAAAAGGTCCGCAGAGGGGAGGTGACCCGGTGCGTCGGCTCCGCCGCGCCGCGTTGCTGTCCCTGGCCCTGCTGAGCGTGTTCACGGTGACCGCGGGCGTCGCCGTGGCCCGGATGCTGCCGCCGAGGCTGGCTTTGTGGCGGCTGCCCACCGTGGCCAGCCAGGCGCTCGCCCAGGCCGGGCCGGTGCTGGCCCCGCTGCCGGGCGCGGATCTCGGCGGATCCGGCAGAACCCCGCGTTCCGGCCATTCCGGTCAGCCCGGTCAGCCCGTTCAGTCGGCCACGGCGGCGGGCGTCACCGCCGCGCTCGGCCGCGTGCTCGGATCGGCCTCGCTCGGCCCGCACGTCGGCGCCGAGGTGGCCGACCTGTACTCGGGCCAGGTGCTCTTTTCCAGCGCGGCCGACTCCGGCTTCGCCCCCGCTTCCACGGCCAAGCTGGCCGTCGCGGTCGCCGCGCTGCACGTGCTCGGCCCGGCCGCGCGGTTCAGCACCCGGGTGGTGGCGGGCCCGACCCCCTCGTCCCTGATCCTGGTCGGCGGGGGCGATCCCACCCTGGCCGCCGGGCCCTTTCCGGTGGCCGACTATCCCCAGCCGGCCACGCTGGCCTCGCTGGCGCAGGCCGCGGCCAGGGCGCTGAAGGCCGAGGGGGTTCACTCGGTCCGGCTCAGCTACGACACCTCGCTGTTCACCGGCCCGACCATGGCGCCGGGCTGGACGGACAGTTACATCGTCACCGGCAACGTCACCCCGATCGAGTCGCTCGAGGTGGATCAGGGCCGGCTGACCCCGAGCGGGGCGCCGGAGGACTCCGACGACCCCGGCAACTTCCGGCCGCGCTCGTTCACCCCGGCGGCGCAGGCCGCGCAGGCGTTCGCCTCGTATCTGGCCGCCCAGGGGATCGCGGTGCGCGGGCCGCTGGCCCAGGCGACGGCGCCGCGCGGCAGCGCGACGGTGGCCGCGGTGTCGTCACCGCCGCTGGCCGAGATCATCGAGCAGATGCTGACCGAGAGCAACAACGTGATCGCCGAGACACTGGCCAGGCACGTGGCTATCGCCACCGGACGGCCCGCCACCTTCGCCGGCGCCGGGGCCGCCGTCATGGCGGTGGACCGGCGGCTCGGCGTGACCGGGATCCACCCGCATGACGGCAGCGGGCTATCGCCACTGGACAAGATCACGCCGCGCGCGCTCGTCGCCTTGGTCCGGCTGGCAGCGGGGGCAGGGCCAGGCAGCCTGCGCGCCGTCAT
>JASIJN010000409.1 GCA_030050125.1 Streptosporangiaceae bacterium
ACCGCCAGCCGGGCGTGCTCGTCGGACAGGCCGACCACGCGCAGGCCCGGCGCGACCGGCACGGGCGGGCCCTCGTCGACGGCCACCGCCTTCAGTCCGGCATCGAGCACCGCCCGCGCGGGCTCGGGCCGGCTGATCACGGTCGCCACGCAGTAGAGCGCGGGCTCGAACGGCAGCCCGAGACGGTCGTAGGCCGCGTCGAGCAGCACGTAGGAGCCGGCCTGCGCCTCGGTGTAGACCGTGCCAGGGGCCAGGGTCTCCAGCGTGCCGGTGCCGTGCCCGGAGACCACCGGGCGGTCCAGCCCGGCCCGGGCCAGGCGCTCGAGCTCGGCCGCGACCTGGAACTCGGCCTGGTGGCAGAGAGTCCTGCGCAGCTGCGGCCCCTCGCTGTGCTGCACCTGGCCGCCGTAGGCCTGCAAGCCCGCCAGGCGCAGCCGGCCGGAACCGGCGATCGCGACGGCCAGGGGCACCAGCTCCGGGCTGCCGCCCGGCAGCCCGCACCGGCCCGCGCCGACGTCGATCTCGACATACACATCGAGCGTCACGCCCGAGGCCGCCGCCGCCCGCTCCAGCCGCGGCACGTGCTCCAGGCAGTCGGCCGTCACGGCGACCCGCGCCGCCTGCGCGGCCCGCCCGAGCTGGTCCAGCGCGGCCTGGTCCACCACCTCGTTCGCGATCAGGATGTCGGTGAACCCCGCCGCCGCCAGGGCCTGCGCCTCACCGGCGGTCTGGCAGGTGACACCGTGGGTCCCCTCGGCCCGCAGCTGGCGCCGCATCAGCTCGCTGCACTTGTGCGCCTTGAAGTGCGGCCGGAGCCGGACCCCGGTGCCGCGCAGCAGCCGGGCCGCGGCCGCGATGTTGCGGTCGGCCGCGGCGAGGTCGACCAGCAGGCACGGCGTGGGCAGCCGGGCCATCAGGTCGGGCGGCAGCTCGGTCGCGATGTGCTCGGTCATGACGTCTCGTCCATCGCGCCCAGGATCCGCCAGTTCTCTTCGACCCGGTCCAGGCGGTCCGCCGCGGGCGAGGCCAGCCGCGCGGCGACCGCCGCGACCAGCGCGTAGCCCAGCGCCAGCGAGGCCACCTGGCTGTCGAACGGGCCGGGGCCGCGCGCGCTGACGGTGAACGCGGCCGAGGCGGCCTCCGCGAGCGGGGAGAGCGGGCTGTCGGAGAAGCTGATGACGTAGACGCCGGAGCGCGACACGAGCCGCAGGGCGTTCAGCACCCAGCGGTCGTAGCGGCGCTGGTCGATGACGAGCGCGGTGTCGTCCGGCCCGGCCGAGGCCAGCAGCTTCCCGACGTGCAGGTCGTTGCCGCTGACCTTGACCACGCGGTCCCGCAGCATCGCGAGCTGGTCGGCCAGCAGGTCCCCGACCCCCGCCGCGCACTCGGCGGCGATGATCAGGACCCGGCCCCGGCATTCGGCCAGGTGCTTGGCCGCCTCATCGAAGCTGGCCTGATCGGCCCGGCCGAGCGTGTCCTGGAGGTTGTCCAGCTCGACGGCCAGGGCCCGGGCCACCGTGTCGCCCGGGGCCGGCTCGCGGATCCGCTGCCGGGCCGGGCGCAGCTGGCTGGCCAGGTCCTCCTGGGCCAGCGCCTGCAGCTCCCCGAAGCCGTCCAGGCCGAGCTTGGCGGCGAGCCGGATGATCGTGGTGCCGCTGGTGCCGATGGAGCGCGCCACCGAGGCGAGCGTGCCGAAGGCCACGGACTGCGGATCGTTCAGCACTCCGGCGGCCACGCGCCGTTCGGCCCGGGTCAGCTGCTCCCGGTGATCCCCGATGAGCCTTGCCAGATTCACGGAGTAAATGCTACCTTATTTGTCGTTATGAAGTAAACACTCCGATACTTTCCAGGACACGATCATGGACTTCGCGAAGCTGTTCATCGACGGAGGCTGGGTCGAGTCGTCCGGCGGCGGCTTCATCGAGGTGATCAATCCCGCCACGGAGCGGCCCGTGGGCAGCGTGGCCCGGGGAACGGCGGGCGATATCGACCGCGCGGTCCGCGCCGCCGCCGGCGCCTTCCCGGGCTGGAGCGCCCGGCCCGTGCCCCAGCGCCAGCGCTACCTGCGCGCCCTGGCGGCCGAACTGCGCTACCGCGCCCCCGCCGTGGCCGACACGATCGTGTCCGAGCTGGGCATGCCCATCGACGCCACGCTCGACGTCCAGGCCCTCGGCGCGGCCGAGATCCTGGACAGCTACGCCGACGAGATGGACACGGTGACCTGGGAGCACAAGCTCGGGAACTCGCTGGTCGTCCGGGAACCGGTCGGGGTGGTCGGCGCGATCACCCCGTGGAACTACCCGCTGTACCAGATCGCCGCCAAGGTCGGCGGCGCGCTCGCGGCCGGCGCCACGGTCGTGATCAAGCCCAGCGAGCTGACCCCGCTCAACGCCTACTACCTGGCCGCGGCGGCGCAGGCCATCGGCCTGCCGGACGGCGTGCTCAACCTGGTCCCCGGGACCGGGCGCGAGGCGGGCGAGGCGCTGGCCGGGCACCCCGGCGTCGACATGATCAGCCTGACCGGGTCCACCGGGTCCGGCCGGCGGGTGGCCGAGCTGGCCGCGCCCGGGATCAAGCGGGTCGCGCTGGAGCTGGGCGGCAAGTCGGCCGGCCTGGTTCTCGACGACGCGGACCTGGAGACCGCCGTGCGCGGCGTGCTGCGCAACTGCTGCCGCAACTCGGGCCAGGCCTGCTCGGCGCAGTCCCGGCTGCTGGTCCCCGATCACCGGCTGGAGCAGGCGGCAGAGATCGCCGCGGACGCGGCCGCCGCCGTCCGCCTCGGCGATCCCGCCGCCCATGGCGACCATCTCGGCCCGCTGGTCTCCGCCAGGCAGCGCGAACGGGTCCTGGCCTTCATCGACGGGGCCGTCGCCGAGGGCTGTGCGCTGGTCGCGGGCGGCTCGGCGGCCCCGGATGGCTTCCCGGTCGGCTACTACGTACGGCCCACGGTGTTCGCGGGCGTCGATCCCGGCGCCACCATCGCCCAGGCGGAGGTCTTCGGCCCGGTGCTGTGCCTGATCGGCTACCGGTCGGCCGGGGACGCGATCGCCATCGCCAACGGCACCAGCTACGGGCTGTCCGGCGGGATATGGTCGGCCAGCACCGACCGGGCCCTGGCCGTGGCGCGGTCGCTGCGCACCGGCGAGGTGCAGGTCAACGGGGCGCCCTTCAACGTCAGGGCGCCGTTCGGCGGGTACAAGCAGTCGGGCTACGGCCGGGAGCTCGGGCCCTACGGGATCGAGGAGTACCTGCAGACCAAGGCGATCCATCTGTGAGCCGGCCGTCCGTCAGCCGCCCCGGGCCGTCCCGGGCCTACGACGCGATCGTGGTCGGCGCGGGCATCATCGGCTGCGCGATCTGCCTGGAGCTCGGCCGGGCCGGGCGGCGGGTCCTGTGCGCGGACGCCGGCCCGGCGGCCGGGTCGGGCTCCACCGGGGCCTCGTCCGCGATCGTCCGCTTCCACTACTCCGACCTGGTGGCCACCACCGTGGCCTGGGACTCCTGCGCCGACTGGACCGGCTGGCCGGACTACGTCGACCTGCCCAGGGGCGAGCCGCTGGCCCGGTACGTGACGACCGGCGCCCTGGTCCTCGACGCGCCAGGCAGCCCGCGCCAGGCGACCCTCGGTCACTTCGGCGCGCTGGGCATCCCGTACCAGGAACTGACCGCCGCCGACATCCGCCGCGAGTTTCCCGCGATGTGCACCGACTCCTTCTGGCCGCCGAGGATGCCGGAGGATCCGGGGTTCTGGGAGCCGGGCCGCGGCGAGCTCGGCGGCTACCTGACCCCCGACGCCGGTTACGTCGACGACCCGCAGCTCGCCACCAGGAACCTGATGCTGGCGGCCAGCCGGGCCGGCGTGACGTTCGCGTTCCGGCGGCTGGTCCGGCGGGTGATCGTGGCCGGCGACCGGGCCGCGGGCGTCGAGTTCGACGGCGGCGAGGTCGTGTCCGCGCCGGTCGTGGTCAACGCCTGCGGCCCGGCCAGCGACCGGCTCAACCAGCTCGCCGGGGTCACCGGCGACATGGCCGTGCGCGGCCGCCCGCTGCGCACCGAGACCCACGAGGTGCCGGCCCCGCCGGGCTTTCGCACCGGCCGCGGCGGCGTCTTCGTCACCGACGCCGACCTCGGCGTGGCGTTCCGGCCGCACGGCCAGGACCGGCTGCACATCAGCACCATGGAGCCCGCGTGCGACCCGCTGGAGTGGATCGACGACCCGTGGTCGTACCGCGGCCAGCCGACGCAGGAGTTCTACGACCGGCAGACGCTGCGGGTGGCCCGGCGGCTGCCCGGGCTGACCATCCCGTCCCGCCCGAGCGGCATCGGCGCGCTGTACGACGTCACGCCGGACTGGCGGGCCATCTTCGACCGCAGCGCCCTGCCCGGCTTCTACCTGGCCTGCGGCACCAGCGGGAACAGCTTCAAGATCGGCCCGATGGCCGGGCGGATGGTCGCCGCCATCATCGACGCCTGCGAGGCAGGCCTCGACCACGACCGCGATCCCGTCGTGTTCACCACCCCGCACCTGGGCAGGACGGTCGGCCTCGGGTACTACTCGCGGCGCAGGGCGGTCGCGCCGGACGCGCCGCGCAACGTCATCGCCTGACCGGCCCACGGGATATCGGCCCACGCCACGCGGCCCGCGTGGTCGGTGCGTGACCCGGTGCGCGCCGACAGGCCGTCGACAATCATGCGCCCCCAGTCGTGTTCGTCCGCCGGGTCATCGTGCCCTGCGGGCCCGGCGGGAACCCCCCGGTCGGTGACGGCCACGCGCACGAAGTGCCGGTGCTGCGCGATCTCCACCGTGAACCAGCCGCCGTGACCGGTCGCGGCGTGCCGCACGGCATTGCTTCCCAGCTCGGTGGCGACACATGCCACGTCGTGCCGCGCCGGGCAGTCGGGCATGACGGTGCCCAGCCACGCGCGCAGCACGCCGAGCTGGCTCTCCTGGCCTGGAAACGCTCGGCGCGACGTCGGCACTTCGGTCGGCCAGGCGTCGGATCGGATCGCGCCGTCCCGCTGCGGGAGCCCGCTGACAACAGGCATATCTATTTCCTCCTATGCTTCCTATGCTCCGGCCACGCTCGCCGGGCCCCGCGCGCAGGATTAGAAATCACCCCTATCAGGCATGCTGCGGTTCCGTCAGATAAGGCCCTGGCGGAAACCCCGCGCCGCGAGGCACTTCCAGAAAACATACATCGATAATGTATCCTTACATCAAGTCGGTGGACGCGTCAATGCAGGTGGGAGGCTTGCCACCCCGGCCAGACCGGTCCCGGTTCCATCGGCAGCCTGCGTCCCTGGCTGGTGATATGCTCCATATACGAGGTATCGAGTTCCGCGACGCTCGCCCGGATATGTCCGG
>JASIJN010000410.1 GCA_030050125.1 Streptosporangiaceae bacterium
CGTGGCCGGCCGGTCGCGGACACGATAAGCGACCGCCTGGTCACGGGCTCATCAGGCCCTGCGGGCCGCTCGCGGCCGGCCGCCGGAACCCGGCGGACGGTGCCATATTTGATCCCCGGCTGCCGGGGTACACTCCCCAAATCGATCCCGCGAGTCCGGGCCTATTCCGTGCTGCCCGGACTGCCTAGCCCGCAGCGGAGCGTCCGCGCACTCTGCGCGAGTGCAGCGCCAACGAGGAGGAGCAGTCGTGGTCTATGAGGTGAAAGCCGCGTTGGTGGAGTGGAATCCAACCGCGGAGCGACTCCGCGAGTTGACCGAGAAGATGCCTAACTGCCAGGTGACCGAGTTCAGCAACGTGGTCGTCAAGGCCAGGGTGGACTCGCGCAGCACCAGGTCCACATTCGTCGTCGCCGATTCGACCAATGCCACCAACCAGACCATCACCCGGGCCGAGTACGACCGCATTTCCGCCGAGCAGGACGCCTATCTCGCCAAGGAGCACGTGGTCGTCGTCGACGGCTACATCGGCTCCGACCCGAAGTTCCGAACCCGGGCCCGGCTGATCATGGAAGCGGCCAACGCCAATGTCGCCGGCATGCAAAAGCAGCTCTACTACCCGGCCGGCGACGACTACGACCCCGCCACCTGGGCCCCGGACACGACCGTCATCTACACCCCGAACCTGGCCGCCCCCGGCTACCCCGACGACCGCGTCATCGCCGTCGACCTGAACGCCAACATCACCCGCGTGCTCAACTCGGACTACTTCGGTGAGTCCAAGAAGGGCGGCCTGCGGATGTGGAACAACATCGTCTACAACCGGGGCGGGCTCGCGCTGCACGCGGGCTGCAAGGTCATCCCGGTGGACGGATCGCCGACCGGCGTGCTCATCGTCGGCCTTTCCGGCACCGGCAAGACGACCACGACGTTCACCACGCAGCTGGGCAGCAAGCCCGCCCAGGACGACTTCGTCGCGCTGATGCCGGCGGGCCGGGTCTATACGACCGAGAACGGCTGCTTCGCCAAGACCTTCGGGCTCAACCCGGAATTCGAGCCCGCGATCTACTACGCCACCACCAAGCCCGATGCCTACCTGGAGAACGTCTCCGTCGACTCCGCCGGCAAGGTGGACTTCTTCGACACCTCCTACACCAAGAATGGCCGCACGACGTGGCCGTTCTCCTATGTCGACCCGTGGCCGGGCAACGAACTGCCGCCCGCCGAGTTCCTGCTGATCCTGAACCGGAACGAGAACATCGTGCCGGCCGTGGCGCGGCTGGACGGGGCCCAGGCGGCCGCCTACTTCATGCTGGGCGAGACCACGGGAACCTCGGCCGGCGGCAAGGACGAGGAGGGCAAGTTCCTGCGGGTGCCGGGCACCAACCCGTTCTTCCCGCGGGACATGGCCGACATGGGCAACCGGATGCTGGAGCTGCTCGACAGCCACGAGCTGAAGGTATTCGTGCTCAACACCGGCCGGATCGGGGGGACCGACGAGGCGACGTCGAAGAAGGTGACGATCCCGTACTCCTCCGCGACCGTGCAGGCCATCGTGCAGGGCACGATCAAGTGGACCACCGATCCCGACTTCGGCTACGAGGTCGCCGCGTCGCTGCCCGGCGTGGATGACCCCGAGATCCTGCAGCCGCGCAGGCTCTACGAGCGCCAGGGGCGGCTCGCGGAGTACGACGCGATGGTGGCCAGGCTGAAGCGAGAGCGCAAGGAGTTCCTCTCCTCGTTCCCGGGGCTGAACGAGGACATTGTGAAGTCCATCAGCTAGTCAAAACCCGACACAGCGGTTGCCTCTTTCGGCGCGGAAGCTGTTAACGTTCCGTTATGGGACAACTACAGTGTGTAGACGGCTCCGTGCTGAGGGTCATCGCGGTCGCCGCGCGTGACCGGACGGGCGAGCCGTATGAGATCACCCTCGATCTCTGGCGCGATCGCCGGCCGTTCGCCTCGGTGGGCGAGCGCTGCGGCTTCCGCCTGGCGCAGTTCGCCGCCCGGGTGACCGCGGCGCGGGCGGATCCGGCGCAGGCCGCGGCGTGGCCCGATCCCGACGACCGGTTTCCCGAGCCGGACCTGCGGGCGGGCGAGGGGTTCCGGCCGCGGGAGCGCGAGTATTTCTCGCTGCGCTCCCGGGAGCGGGCCGACCTGCCGGGCAGCGGAGAACTCCGGTGCGTGCTGCGGGACTCGGCGCAGTGGCGGGGCGGCCGGCTCGCGGCCGCCCCGAGACCCGGCGGCTGGTGCCTGACCCGCCGCGCGATCATTGAGGCGTGGGGGATGGATGGTACGGGAGTGCGAGCCGTCCTGACATCGGCCGAACTGGTGTCATTCTTGGATACGGTGCTTAGAGAACCCGGCGGTGCCGCGGTCGATGGCTGGGTGCCGACCGGCGCGAAGGCGACGGCAGCCGGGACCGGACCGGCCGGCATCGGCAGGTCATCCCGGCGGCAGCGAGGAAAGGTGCGGGATGAGGGTACGCGGTCTCGCCTACCGGTTCTACGAGCACAGAATCGAAAAGTCGCTTTCGCCTCAGGCGATCCCCCGCCACGTGGGGGTGATGTGCGACGGTAACCGGCGGTGGGCCCGGTCGGCCGGGCTGGCCGACGTCAGCAGCGGCCACCAGGCCGGGGCCGACAAGATCTTCGAAGTGCTGCAGTGGTGCCGCCAGACCGGGGTCGAGGTGGTCACCCTCTGGCTGCTGTCCACCGACAACCTGGCCCGCCCGGCGGCCGAGCTCGAGCCGCTGCTAAGGATCATCGAGGAAACCGTGCGCGAGCTTGTCGCGCAGAACTGGCACGTGAACCCGATGGGCGCGCTCGACCTGCTGCCCGCCGACACCGCCCAGGTGCTCAAGGACGCCGGCGAGGCGACGGCCGCGGAAAACGGGCTGCTGGTAAACGTGGCCGTCGGTTACGGGGGGCGGCGTGAGATCGCCGACGCCGTGCGCTCGCTGCTGCAAGACCATGCCACCCGCGGCACCACGATCGAGGAACTGGCCGAGATCCTCGACGTCGAGCACATCTCCGAGCACCTTTACACGGCCGGGCAGCCCGACCCCGACCTGGTCATCCGCACCTCCGGCGAGCAGCGGCTTGGCGGGTTCCTGCTCTGGCAGAGCGCCCACTCCGAGTTCTACTTCTGTGACGCCTACTGGCCGGCGTTCCGGCGCGTCGATTTCCTGCGCGCGCTGCGCTCCTATGCCGCGAGGCAACGCAGATTCGGTACTTGAACGTTACGTCTCGGGGTCGGCCACGGTGAGCGGCGCGGTGTCGGGCACGTTAACAGCCGGGCGCGCCACTTCCGGGAAACAGCGGACCAAGGGTAACGTCTGGGATGACGGGCGGTGCCTAGCCGCCCCTCGGGAAGGCCCTCGAGATCTTCGAGCTTCGCGTCCTGGCACGCAGGCGAGATGAGCGAAGGGCCGGTGCCCGGCCCGTCGCTGGCCGGTCCCGGTCCCGCCGACACGCTTGTGTCCGAACAAGGCGCCGAGCGCGCCCAGGGGAGAGCGAGTGGCCAGTCCCTCATCACGTCGCACCTATGTTCTCGATACCAGCGTCCTGCTGGCCGACCCGGCGGCGATCGGCAGATTCGCCGAGCACCGGGTGGTCTTGCCGGTCGTGGTCATCACCGAGCTCGAGGCCAAGCGCCACCATCCGGAACTTGGCTTCTTCGCCCGTCAGGCCCTGCGTTACCTGGATGACCTGCGTGTCGAGTACGGCCGGCTGGATGCCGACCTCCCGGTCGGCGACGAGGGCGGTACGGTCCGCGTCGAACTGAACCATGCCGACCCGACGGTGCTGCCGGCCGGGTTCCGGCTGGGCGACAACGACACCCGGATCCTGTCCGTGGCCCGCAGCCTGGCCGCGGAGGGCGATGATGTCGTGCTGGTCAGCAAGGACCTGCCGCTGCGGGTCAAGGCCGCCGCGATCGGACTGACCGCTCAGGAGTACCGGGCCGAGCTCCCGGCGGACTCGGGCTGGACCGGCATGCGCGAGCTCGACGTCACCGCGGCGGAGATCGACGAGCTGTACGCGAACGGGCAGCTGGACTGCGAGGCGGCCCGGGACCTGCCCTGCCACACCGGGCTGGTGCTGGTGTCCGGGACCTCCGGGGCGGGCAGCGCGCTGGGCCGGGTGCAGCCGGACAAGTCGGTCCGGCTGGTCCGCGGCGACCGCGAGGTGTTCGGCCTGCGCG
>JASIJN010000411.1 GCA_030050125.1 Streptosporangiaceae bacterium
GTCGGCCACCCGTTCTGCGGCGAGCTCGAGCTGGTCGCGGGGGCCGGGCCGGACGGCGCGCTGCCGGAGGTGCTGTTCTGCGAGAACGAGACGAATGTCGCGCGGCTGTTCGGCGCGGAGCCGGTCACGGCCTACCCCAAGGACGGCATCAACGACCACGTGGTGGACGGCGCCGCGACCGTCAATCCCGGCCGGACCGGCACCAAGTGCGCGTTCTGGTACCGGGTCCGGGTCGCGCCGGGCCAGGCCGCGGAGCTGCGGCTGCGGCTGCGTCCCGCGGGCACGGGTCCCGATCCCGCCATCGCCCTCGGCGCCGACTTCGACCGGGTCGTCGCGGCGCGGCGGGCGGAGGCGGACGAGTTCTACGCCGAGCTGACCCCGCGCGAGGCGTCGGCGGACGAGGCGGCGGTGATGCGCCAGGCCTTCGCCGGCCTGCTGTGGAGCAAGCAGCTGTACTACTACGACGTGTCGCGCTGGCTGGACGGCGACCCGGCCGAGCCGCCGCCGCCCCCCGGCCGCGGGACGATCCGCAACGGCCGGTGGCGCAGCTTCGACGCCTTCGACATCATGTCGATGCCGGACAAGTGGGAGTATCCCTGGTTCGCCGCCTGGGACCTGGCCTTCCACTGCGTGGCGCTGGCCCACGTCGACCCGGCTTTCGCCAAGTACCAGCTGGTCCTGCTGTGCCGGGAATGGTTCCAGCACGCCGACGGGGCGCTGCCGGCCTATGAGTGGGACTTCTCCGACGTGAACCCGCCGGTGCAGGCCTGGGCCGCGCTGGAGGTGTTCGCCGTGGACGGCGGCCGCGACCTCGACTTCCTGAGCCGCGTCTTCGACAAGCTGCTGGTCAACTTCACCTGGTGGGTGAACAGGGAAGACGCCCAGGGCAACAACCTGTTCGAGGGCGGCTTCCTCGGCCTGGACAACATCGGCCCGCTCGACCGCTCCCACCTGCCGGTCGCCGGCACCCTCGAGCAGTCCGACGCCACGGGCTGGATGGGGTTCTACGCCATGGCCATGGGGCAGATCGCGGTGATCCTGAACCGGTCCGGCCGGCGGCCCGTGACCGACCTGGTGCTGAAGTTCCTCGAGCACTTCGCGGCCATCCGCGACGCGATCGACAACCAGGGCCTCTGGGACGAGGCCGACGGGATGTACTACGACCAGCTGCTCACCCCGGGCGGGACGGCCGTGCCGGTCAAGGTCCATTCGATGGTGGCGATGATCCCCGCCCTGGCCGTCGGGGTGGTCGACGAGGGCGGGCTGCGGCACGCGCTGGCGATGCGCAAGCGGTTCGCCGCCCTGATGGACGCGCGCTTGATGGGCGACCCGGCGCGCCTGGCCGAGGCCGGGGCGCTGCGGGGCGCCCCGGGGCGGCAGCGGATGCTGCTGAGCGTGGCCGGGCCGGGACGGCTGTTGCGGCTGCTGGCCAGGCTCTTCGACGAGACGGAGTTCTTGTCGCCGCACGGCCTGCGGGCCGTGTCCGCCTACCACCGCTCGCATCCCTACGAGCTGGACGTGGAGGGGGTACGGGCGACGATCGACTACGAGCCCGCCGAGTCGACCACGCCGATGTTCGGCGGGAACTCCAACTGGCGCGGGCCGATCTGGTTCCCGCTGAACTACCTGGTGATCAGCATGCTGGAGCGCTACCACGGGTTCTTCGGCGACGACCTGACGGTCGAATACCCGACCGGGTCGGGGCGCAAGCTCACGCTCGACCTGATCGCCGCCGACCTGCAGGACCGGTTGATCTCGATCTTCGTGACCGGTCCCGACGGACGCCGGCCCTGCTTCGGCGGGGTCTCGCGGCTGCAGGACGACCCGGCCTGGCGGGACAACCTGGTATTCAGCGAGTACTTCCACGGCGACAACGGGGCCGGGCTGGGAGCCTCACACCAGACCGGGTGGACCGGCCTGATCGCCGACGTCATCAGGCGCCGCCACGGCGTCACGCCCAGCGTGGCCGAGGTCGTGGCCGACCTCGGCGCCGAGGAGCGGTAACCGGACGCAGGGCTCCCCCGCTGGCCGCGGCCGTGGTTTCGGCCCCGCGACGGCTCAGGCCTGGTCGCGGTGCCCGGGGAGGTACTCGGCCGGAGTGACGAATTCGGCCAGCCGGGCTTGCCCGGCGGTCAGCTTGCCCCACGGCCCGGTGAACGCCAGCACCGCGATCGCCGCCGTCGGGAACTTGAGCCGGGCCCGGCCGAGCGCATCGGACTGTCCGCCCGGCTCCGCGCCGGCCAGTTCCAGCGTGAGTTCGTGCATGGCCGGGTCGTGCCCGACGATCAGCAGGGTGCGGGCTTGCGACGGCGTCGTGCGGGCCAGCGCGAGGAGTTCCTCGGCGCTGGCCCCGTAGACCCGCTGCTCGAACGCGACCTGAGGTTGCGCGCGCAGCTTGTCGGCGGCGAGGTCCCAGGTCTCGCGGGCCCGCCGGGCCGTCGAGCACACCACCCGGTCGGGGACGCAACCGGATTTGCGCAGCCAGCGCCCGGCGGCCGCGGCGTCACGCTGCCCGCGCGGAGCCAGCGGCCGCTCGCGATCCGGAACGTCGGGCCAGGCGGACTTCGCGTGCCGCAGCAGGACGAGGCGCCGCCCGGAACTCCCAGCCATGTCCCCAGCCTCTCAGAAGACGGCCGCCCCGCGCCGCAGGCGCCCCGGCCGGGCGCGGCCGCTCGCCGTTGCGGAGGACACCTCGCCAGGGCCGCATGTCGGGGCCGCTCCGGGAGCCCATCCGCCGCGGGTTACGCTGATGCGGGCAAAACCGGCAAGGAGTGCGCTCCATGACGATCGCCAGTCGCTTCTTCGAGCGAGCGATGAAGCTCCCGCCCGCGCCGAGTCGAGCCGTGCGGGTCGAGCGAGACCTGCGGATCCCGATGGCCGACGGGGTGGAACTGCTCGCCGACCGATACCACCCGGACGGGGACGGGCGGGCGCCGCTGGTGCTGGTCCGCTCACCCTACGGGCGGCGCGGAGTCTGGGGCCTCCTGTTCGGCCGCGTGCTGGCCGAGCGCGGGTTCCAGGTCCTGGTCCAGAGCTGCCGCGGGACGTTCGGCTCGGGCGGCGTCCTCGACCCTTTCGGGTCGGACGAGCGGGACGACGGCCTGGCCACGGTTCAGTGGCTGCGCGAGCAGCCCTGGTACCCGGGCGCGTTCGGCACCACCGGGCCCAGCTACCTGGGCATGGTCCAGTGGGCGATCGCGGCCGACGCCGGGCCGGACCTCAAGGCCATCGCGGCCCAGGTGACCACGTCCGATTTCCGGTCCGCGTTCTACGCGGGCGAGGCGTTCTACCTGGAGACGGCGCTGACCTGGGTGGTCCAGGTCGCCACGCAGGAGCAGCGGCTGGGCCTCGCCCGGCGGACCCGGTCCGAGCGCAGGCTCCGGCCGCTGTGGGACCATCTGCCGCTGCGTGACCTCGACCGGCTGACCACCGGCCATCAGGTCGCGTACTACCAGGAGTGGCTGGCTCACAACGGGGTCGACGACGACTACTGGAAGGGACGCCGGTTCGACGGCACGCTGGACCGCGTGACCGCCCCGGTCAGCATGGTCACCGGCTGGAACGACATCTTCCTGCCGCTGCAGCTGCGAGACTACGCCGCGCTGCGCGGCGCCGGGCAGGAGCCGTTCCTGACCATCGGCCCGTGGCGGCACGCGGACCAGCAGGCGGTCGCCGCCTGGGCCCGCGACTCGATCGCCTGGCTGCGCGCCCAGTTGCTCGACGACCGAAGCGAGCTGCGAGAGCAGCCGGTGCGGATCTTCGTGACCGGCGCCGAGGAGTGGCGCGAGCTCCCGTCCTGGCCGCCGCAGACCCACGCGCAGCGCTGGCACCTGCAGCCCGGACGGGCCCTCGCCCCCGATCCGCCGGCTCCCGGCGAGCCGGACCGCTACCGGTACGACCCGGCCGACCCGACGCCCAGCCTGGGCGGGCCCGTCGGCCTGTCCGGCCAGGCCCGGGTGGACAACCGGGTCCTGGAGGCGCGCCCCGACGTCCTGACCTACACCAGCCGGCCGCTGCCGGCCGACCTGGAGGTGATCGGCGAGACCTCTGCCGAGCTGTTCGTGCGGTCCAGCCGGGAGCACACCGACTTCTTCGCCCGGCTGTGCGACGTGGACCCGGCCGGCGTCTCGGTCAACATCTGCGACGCGCTGGTGCGGCTGGCCCCGGGCCGCCCGGCGCCCGAGCCGGACGGCGCGATCCGGCTGCGGTTGCCGCTGTGGCCGACAGCACACCGGTTCCGCCGCGGGCACCGGCTCCGGCTTCAGGTCTCCAGCGGTGCGCACCCCAGGTACGCGCGCAACCTCGGCAGCGGCGAGCCGCTCGGCACCGGGCTCGCGCTGTTCGCCGCGGACCAGCAGGTCCTGCACGATCCCGGGCATCCGTCGGCGATCGTCCTGCCGGTCGCGGCCGCCACCGGGACCGGCACCGCCCGGCAGTAGCGCCCGGGCCCGGCTGACGGTGACCTACGGTGACGACCGCGAGGTCCTTGGGCCCTGCCCGTCGTGGCCCGTCTGTGCTGGCCTGAGGTAGGCGGTTGGCCCGACGAAGGGAGCAGGCCGATGGACAGGCAGATCGGCGGGCACTACCAGCAACCATCGGTGATGGTCCTGGAAGAGCGCGTGAGCGCGCTGGAGAGGCAGGTGACGGCACTGGCCGACGCGGTCCGCATCCTGTCCCGCGGGCTGGAGGACTTCCCGACGGCGGAACCCGGGCGGCGGCCTGCCGCCGACGCGGCCAGGCGCGCCCATGAGCTGCTGCTCGAGGCCGAGCTGCGCACGCAGGACCAGCAGGACCGCCGTCAGAGCTTGTAGCCGAGGTCACGCAGCAGCTGATGACGGGCCGCCACGTCCGCGGCGGTCTCGACACCGACCGGCGGTGATCCGTCGATCACGCCCGTGATCCCGCGGCCCGCGTCGGCCGCCGCCACGAGGACCGCGACGGGATTGGCGGTCGCGCAGAAGATCATGCATACCTCCGGCACCATCTTCAGCTGGTTCAGCACGTTGATCGGGAACCCGTTGCGTAGCAGGACCACGAACGAGTGCCCGGCGCCGATCCGGCGGGCGTTCTCGGCGGCGGCGGCCGTCAGCTCGTCGTCATTGCCCGACCTCCGCACCAGCCGGGACTGGGACGCCTCGCAGAACGCGATGCCGAACCGCAGCCCGGGAGTCGCCCCGGCCAGCGTCTCGTGCAGGTCCTCCACGGTCTTGATGAAGTGGGCCTGGCCGATGATGACGCTCGCGTCGTCCGGCCTTTCGACCCCAACCACCTCCAGGGACACCGTCTCGGCGGCCATGGCGAACCCCCTCCGTGCACGTCGAACAATTCAGGGCTTCGGCCGGCCCGGATCAGCTGCCCCTCGCCGGAGGGCCGGGGATCACTTACAGATGCAGGTGCGCGCGCTGGTGCGTGATGCCCTCGATGTGGCCCGCCGCCGAGCTGAGCAGTCGGTGAGCAAGATCGGACAGGGCCCGCGCCGCCGCGATCTCCTCGCCGATCTGCGTGACCTCGAGGTCATCGGGGTTACGGCGGGCCACGCCGTGGCCCACCACGCCGATGCCCTCCTTGATCAGGCGAGCCTCGGCCCGCGTCTCTCGGTCTTCCTCGCGAAGTGAGACCTCAACCGGCCAGCTGTCAACCGTCGCCATGTCCCCCACCATCCTCCGCCTGAAAAGTGCTGGCTGTGATGTCACTGCCCATCGTCTGCTGGACCGGGATCGCGGGTGAAGGGTCTTACGTCCCGGTCTGATCCGGGCCGGGGTGCGGGGGCACCGCCGGCTACGGATATCGGTCACAGTCGATAGTAGAGGCGGGGGGTCCGGCGATATCGGAGGCAGGGGGTCCTGGCATGGCGGGACGAGGGCTGCGGCTGACCCTGCTGGGCGTCGGCGCGATGAACTCTCCCCGGTACGCGCCGGCCGGCCTGCTGGTCCGGTGCGCGGACACGACGGTGGCCATCGACGGCGGGCCCGGCGCCGAGCCGCCGGAGGGCGCGGCAGCCTGGCTGGTCACCGACGAACAGGCGGAACTGCGCGCGGCCCTGCGTCGCCTGGCCCGCGCTCGGGGCATGGCGGATCCGGCCGCCGCCGAGTACACCGGTCGCGGCCTGGCCGTCCGGCCGTTCCCGGTCGAGCACACCTCTCATCCGGCCTACGGCTACCTGATCAGCGCGGGACGCCGGACGGCCGCGTGGGCGCCCGAATTCTGGCGCTTCCCCGACTGGGCCGGCGACGCCGACCTGATGTTCGCCGAGGCCGCCGGGTGGAACCGGCCGATCCGGTTCCGCGGCGGGGTGGGCGGTCACGCCTGCGTCCTTCAGGTGGCGGCGGACGCGGCCGCCCGCGGCGTCGGGCGCCTGGTGTACGCGCACATCGGCCGGCCGACGCTGCGGGCCATGGACGCGGGGCTGCGACCTCCGTTCGGCGAGTGGGGGATCGAAGGGCGTACCTACCGGTTGGCGCCCGGCCGGGCGGCCGCGCGCTGACCGCGCCGCGGCCGGTGCCCGGGAGAACGGCGCCGTCAGGGCGAGAGGATCTTCCGCGCGGCGCCGGCGCCGGCCAGGACGGCGACGACCTCGCGGATCTGCGCCGGGTCCAGGGCGCAGGTCGCGTCGCCCACCGCGAACTCCACCCGCTGCACGCGCGGATCCGGCGTGGTCATGGCCTTCGGCCAGGTCCAGACCTGCTGCTCGGCGGCCAGCCGCCGGGCAGCGACGGCGAATTCCTCCTGGCCGGTGGCGAGCAGCAGGTGCATCATCGGGACCTGCGGCGGATCCGGGACGATGTGGACCCCCGGGACGCCCGCCAGCGCGCTGGCGACCGCCCGGGCGTGGCTCAGGTAGCCGGGCATCAGCGGCAGCCGCCGCCGCAGGCAGGTCAGCGCCGATGCCGCGTTGGCCCACAGGCCGAACAAGGTGCCGCCCATCCGCAGGCGCCACTCCCGTACCTCGGCCATCACGTCGTCCGGGCCCGCGACGCAGCAGCCGGGCAGGGCGCCGAGGCCCTTGTAAAACGAGACGTAGACGGTGTCGAACAGCGCGGCGATCTCGCCGGGCGGCCTGCCGTAGCCGGCCGCCGACTCCCACAGCCGCGCGCCGTCCAGGTGCGCGGCGGCCCCCTGGTTCCTGGCCCACGCGACCTGCGCCTCGAGGTCCGCCCACTCCGGCTGCTGGCCGCCCAGGTCCCGCTGGGGCAGTTCCAGCAGCAGCGCCGCGACCGGCTCGCGGATCGCGTCGAGGTCGTCCCGGCCGATGAGCCGGGTCGGGTCGCCGGCCGGGCGCCCGGTCAGGTGATGCAGCCGCTCGAACGCCTGGTTCTCGTGCTGCTGCAGATGGCACATGGGGTGGAAGACCACCGTGCGCCGTCCCCGCCGGTCGGCGTGCACCCGCAGCACCGACTGCTGCGCCATCGTGCCGCTGGGCAGGAACACCGCGGCGGGCTTGCCGAGCAGCGCGGCGACCTGCGTCTCCAGTTCGGTCACCACGCCGCCATCGCCGTAGCGGTCGACGGCCGTATCGGCCGGGATGGTCGCCAGCAGCTCGCCGACGTTGACGGGCCCGTGTCCGTGCACGAATCGGGTGCACTGGGCGCGCAAGGCCAGAAGATCATCGTCGCTGGAGGGCACGGACATCTCCTTCGGCTGCTGGCCGCGGCAGATCGTCAGCATACGTGGGGCGAGCCCGGCGCCTGACGTGCGAGGAACTGGGCGAACGTGACCCGGCCGGCCGCGTGATCCGGGGTCAGGTGGCCGCCCCTGCGGTACCCGGCGAAGGCGGCCCCGGGGAGCAGGACCGGCAGCACCGGGCGGCGGCGCCCGCACGCGTCGAGGTAGGCGCGGGCCAGGTCTTCGGCGCGCCGGACCTCCGGGCCGCCGATGTCCGGCACCCTTCCGGCCGCGGGCCCGAGGGCGAGGGCGGCCAGCCGCTCGGCCACCTCGGCGGCGTCGATGGGCTGGAACGCCGTGCGGGCCGGCACCGGCAGCACCGGCAGGCGCGCCAGCGCCTCGCAGCCGCGCAGGATGAGCTGGTGAAACTGGGTGGCCCGCAGGATGGTCCAGGGCAGCCCGGAACTCTGGACCCGCCGTTCCACCTCGAGCTTGGACTTGTAGTAGCCGACCGGGACCTGGTCGACGCCGACGATCGAGATATAGACGAGGTGCGGCCGTTCCAGCCTGGCCTCCTCGATCAGGTTCGCGGCCGCCCGGACGTCGCCGAGCCCGGAGGCGCAGTGCACGATGACGGCGACCCCGCCGACCGCGGCGCCGATGCCCCGGCCGGCCCGCAGGTCGCCGGTGATCCAGTCGGCCGGGCCCAGGTCCGCGGGAGCTTGATCGACGGCCCTCGGCCGGCGGCTCAGCACGCGCACCTCATGGCCATCGGCCAGCAGCAGCCGGACGACCACCCGCCCCAGGGTGCCGGTGCCGCCAGTCACCAAGATGGGTCCGGCCACGGTTCGCTCGATCATGGAATCCGGCCGGCGCCGGAGCGTGCGGCCAGATCCGCCGGGCCAGCGCCGCGACGCAGGTGGCCGAACACCTCCTTGCGGGCCTGGCCCGTGAGCCGGTCGATGAACAGGACTCCGCGCAGGTGATCGGTCTCGTGCTGCAGACAGCGGGACAGCTCGCCGGTGCCCTCGACCGTGACCGGATCGCCGCCGCGGTCCACGCCGGTGACCACGGTGCGCGCCGCCCGCAGGCAGGGGGCCGTGATGCCGGGAATGGACAGGCAGCCCTCGGGCCCGTCGTCGTCCCCGCTGGTCTCGACGACGACCGGGTTGATCACGTAGCCGTGCTGGCCGTCGACGTTGTAGGAGAAGGCGGCCAGGCTGACGCCGATCTGCGGGGCGGCCAGGCCGGCCCGGCCGGGCAGCAGCACGTTCTCGAGCAGGTCGTCGACGAGCCGCCCCAGCGCGGCGTCGAACCGGGTCACCGGGTCGCACTCGGTGCGCAGCACCGGGTCGCCGAGCAGCCGGAGTTCCCTGACGGTCATCGCCTCGCTCCGTCCCCGGCGCGTTCGGCCGGCCCGGCCCCGGCCTCGCGGGCCGCGACGAGCTTGCCGACGCGATCAAGCACCGCGTCGTGCCAGCGTAGCTCGGTCTCGATCCTGGCGATGACGTGGTCGATGATCAGGTCGTCCGCGGGCGTCTGGTCCGGCCACGCTTGCTCGCGCTCGCGGGCGAAGAACGCGGCCCGGCTGGCCAGGGCATCACGGCGGCTGGCGAAGAACCCGCGCAGGGTGTCCTCGTCCAGGTCCGCGCATACGGCCAGGGCCAGGTCGACCGGGTCCGGGCGCAGCGCCACCTCGCGCAGCGCCTCGGCCCGCAGTGCCCGCAGCTCCCTGCGTCCCTCGGCCGTGATCGCATAGACGGTGCGGGCGGGCAGGTTCCCCTGCTGCTCGGTGCGCACCGGCTCGATCAGCCCCTCGGCCTGCATCCGGTGCAGCGCCGCATAGAGCGACCCCGGCTTCACCTCAGACCAGAGCTCGGTGCGGTCGATGCGGGCGTCCCGGCGGATCTGGTGCCCGTACATCGGGCCGTGGCGGGCCAGGGCGCCGAGCACGAACAGGCGAGTTGGGTTCACCAGTCCAGTACAGCACGAGCACTCAATTTTGAGTAGTCAAGCACAAAAAAGCTCGTGACCGCCCGCGCGACCGTCCCGTAGCGGTCTTTAATGAGTCGGAACGTTGCGGGGACCGCGATGTGAGGTGGCCCGAATGCCAGTTCGCCCGGCGCGGCACCGCGCACACCGGCGGCGGGCACGCCGGCGCCGCAACCTCGGCGTGCTCTGCGGGCTGGTGCTCGTTCCTGTGGCCGCGCTCGTGGCCGCCTACCTGGCCGGAG
>JASIJN010000412.1 GCA_030050125.1 Streptosporangiaceae bacterium
TCAGCGCCGCGGCGTCGTCCTCTTGGCCGCCCCGGCCGCGCCATGTCCACCGGCCCGTCATGTGTTCCATGAAACCAACTACCGTGGTGCAATGCGCAGCTACACCGAACACCTCCGCGCGCCGGCCTCGTTCTGGTTCCTCGGCATGCTCTCGGCGTTTATCTTCGCCAGCACCGTCTGGGCCGGTTTCAACGTCCTTGTGGCGATCGCATGCTATGCGGTGATCTGCGGGGCTTGCGCCGCGCTGCTGCTGGCGTGGGGCCACACCACGGTCGAGGTGTCCGACGGCGAACTGCGCGCCGGATCGGTCACCCTGCCGCTGGCCATGGCCGGCGAGGTGGCGGCGCTGGACGAGGCCAGGACCCGGGCGCTGCGCGGCGCCAGCGCGGACCCGCAGGCCTACATGCTGACCAGGCCGTACCTGAAGCAGGCTGTGTATGTCGAGGTCACCGGGGAACATCAGAATCGGCCCTACTGGTTGATCGGCAGCAGGCGGCCAGCGGAACTCGCCGCCGCGATCGAGCGTTCGCGCCCGCAGGCGCGCGCCGGCGGCACTGCCGTGGGATGATCGGCAGACTGCCCGGAGGAAGGATCTCGGATGTCAGGTAAGTCGGCCAGCGGCGGCAACAAGGTGCTCACTGCCCTGGTGGGCTTTGCCGCGGCCTTCGCCGCCCGGAAGATGCTTCATTTTGCCTGGAAGCAGGTCACCGGCAAGGAGCCACCGGACCACCCCGAGGACCCGCAGGTCGCGCTGGGAGAGGCGCTCAGCTGGGCACTGGTGCTCGGGGTCGGCGTCCAGACGGCCCGGATGCTCGCCACCCGCGCCGCCACCAAGCGAGCCGCCGAGCCGTCCGCGCTGGAGTGACGCCTGGCCCATGACCGCCAAGGACCGGTCCCGGCTGGCCTTCAAGATCAGTTACGCGGCCCGCCACCCCGGCCGCGTCCTGCCGTATGCGCGCCGGCGCGGCCGCGATGCCTGGCTCCGGCTGCGAGCCCCCGATCATCTCAGCTATTACCGCGCCGTGATGGCCTCGGACGCGGCACGAGGTCACGAGACAGCCGTGGGCAGCAAGACCCACGAGTCGTGGCTGAAGATCGGCCAGATGCAGTTCGACTACCTGATCGGGCACGGCCTGAAGCCGTGCGACCGGATGCTCGAGATCGGCTGCGGCGACCTGCGCGCCGGGCGGCTGTTCATCGAGTACCTGGACGCCGGGAACTACCACGGCATCGATATCTCTCCGGACATCCTGCTCACGGCGACCGACGCGGTCGCCGAGCTCGGCCTGCAGGCCAAGCTCCCGTACCTGACCCTCGTCCGGGACATGAGCCTGGGGTTCCTGCCCGGCGGCCAGTTCACCGTGGTGCACGCGCACAGCGTGTTCTCCCATTCGCCCATCGAGGTCATCGACGAGTGCCTGGGCTCGGTCGGGCGCGTCATGGCGCCCGGCGGATTCTTCGACTTCACCTTCGACCGGACCGAGGGCGCCGAGCATCACGTGCTCCGGGAGGACTTCTACTACCGGACGCACACCCTGACCGACCTGGCCGCCCGGCACGGCCTGCGGGCGCGGCTCATGGAAGACTGGGAACTCCTGCCGCACCAGCAGTCCAAGATCCGGGTCACGCACGGCCACTGACCGCCTCGGCGTCGCGTGCCGGACACCCGAACTTCGGATGCCCGAATGCTGCTAGCCATGGCCCTTTCCCCATCCTGCGGCAAGAATGGGCCGGCAGGAGGTGGCGCATGAACGGGCAGCAGGTCCTCGGCATCGTCCTGGCCGGAGGGGCGGGAAAGCGGCTGGCGCCACTCACCGCGGACCGGGCCAAGCCGGCGGTGCCGTTCGGCGGCCTGTACCGGCTGGTGGACTTCGCGCTGTCCAACCTGGTCAATTCGGGCATCCGGCGGATCTGTGTGCTGACCCAGTACAAGAGCCACAGCCTGGACCGGCATATCACCACCACCTGGCGGCTGAGCAGCTTGCTCGGGAACTACGTGACCCCGGTGCCCGCGCAGCAGCGGCTCGGGCCGCACTGGTACACCGGGTCCGCCGACGCCATCTACCAGTCGCTGAACCTGATC
The DNA here is from genome assembly GCA_030050125.1 of Streptosporangiaceae bacterium. The sequence continues at coordinate 2,084 of JASIJN010000412.1, forward strand.
TTCGACGCGGAGCCCGAGTACGTCCTGGTGTTCGGTGCCGACCACGTGTTCCGCATGGATCCGCTGCAGATGATCGACCAGCATGTCGCCTCGGGCGCCGGGGTTACCGTGGCCGCTCTCCCGGTGCCGCGGCAGGACGCGAAGGCGTTCGGGGTCATCCAGACCGGGCCGGACGGCCGCACGATCGAGGCCTTCCTGGAAAAGCCGTCCGAGCCGCCCGCCCGGCCGGGACACCAGGACGAGGCGTTCGCCTCCATGGGCAACTACGTCTTCACCACCGACGTCCTGGTCCAGGCGCTGCGCCAGGACTCGGTCGACAGCGCCAGCCGGCACGACATGGGCCGCGACATCATCCCGAGGCTGGTCCGCCAGCAGAAGGCCCAGGTCTACGACTTCCTGGACAACAAGGTGCCGGGCGCGGAGCCCCGCGACACCGGGTACTGGCGCGACGTCGGAACCCTCGACTCGTACTTCGACGCGCACATGGACCTGTGCGCGGTGCACCCGATCTTCAACCTGTACAACGACGAGTGGCCGATCCTCACCCACGTGCCGTCGCAGCCGCCCGCGAAATTCGTGCACGACGACGGCGACCGGGTCGGCCGCGCGATCAACAGCATCGTGAGCAACGGCGTGGTGGTCTCCGGCGGCCTGGTCCGCAGCTCGGTGCTGTCCCCCGGGGTCCGGGTCAACAGCTGGTCCCGGGTGGAGCGGGCCGTGGTGCTGCACAACACCCGCATCGGCCGCCACGCCGTGGTCGAGAACGCGATCCTGGACAAGAACGTCGCGGTTCCGGAAGGCGCCCAGGTGGGCGTGGACAAGGAGCACGACCGGGCACGCGGGTTCACCGTGTCGCCGGGCGGCATCACGGTGGTCGGCAAGGGCCAGCTGGTGCCGAAGTGACGCTCCCCGGCGCCCCGGCACGGCTCCGCGTCGCGCTGCTGACCCGGGAGTACCCGCCGGAGGTCTACGGCGGCGCCGGCGTGCACGTCGAATACCTCGCCCGCGAGCTGGCCGGCCTGGTGGACCTCACCGTGCACTGCCAGGGCGCGGACCGGCCGGGGGCGGTCGCGCACCAGGCCTGGGACCGGCTCGCGGCGGCGAACCAGGCCCTGCAGACGATCTCCGCGGACCTCTCGATGGTCGCCGCGGTGGCCGACGCCGACCTGGTCCACTCCCATACCTGGTATGCGAACCTGGCCGGGTACCTGGCCGCGCAGCTCTATGGCATCCCGCACGTGATGACCGTCCACTCGCTCGAGCCGCTGCGGCCGTGGAAGGCCGAGCAGCTCGGCGGCGGCTACGCGCTCTCCTCCTGGTGCGAGCGGACCGCCGTGGAATCGGCGGACGCCGTGATCGCCGTCTCCGACGGCATGCGGGACGACGTGCTGGCGGCGTACCCGGCGGTGTCCGCGGCACGGGTGCGGGTCATCCGCAACGGCATCGACACCGCCGAGTACTCCCCCGACCCCGGGACCGACGTCCTCGAGCGCTACGGCGTGGACCCCGGCCGGCCGTCTGTGGTCTTCGTCGGCCGGGTCACCAGGCAGAAAGGCCTGCCGGTGCTGCTGCGCGCCGCGACCGGGCTCGACCCGGCCGCGCAACTGGTGGTCTGCGCCGGCCAGGCGGACACGCCGGAGCTCGCGTCCGAGGTCGGCGAGCTGGTCCGGGAGCTGCGGGCGAGCCGGACCGGGGTGACCTGGATCTCCGGGATGCTCGCCAAGCGCGAGGTGGTCCAGCTGCTGACGCACGCGACCGTGTTCGCCTGCCCGTCGCTGTACGAGCCGCTCGGCATCGTGAACCTCGAGGCCATGGCGTGCGGCACCGCGGTCGTCGGCTCACGGGTCGGCGGCATACCCGAGGTGGTGGCGGACGGTGAGACGGGCCTGCTGGTCCCGCCCGGGGACCCGGCCGCGCTGGCTGGCGCGATCAACGTGCTGGTGGGCGACCGGCGCCGGGCGGCCGAGATGGGCCGGCGCGGGCGTGCGCGCGCCGAGGCCGAGTTCGGCTGGGCCAGCATCGCGGCGCAGACCGCGGCCCTCTATGCCGAGCTCGCCGGCAACCCCTTCTCTGGCGGGTCCTGACCAGTTAAGATATATCGCAATCTTGCGAGTGAATCGTGAGCAACGCGCCGACGCGCGGACGCCGAACAGCGGCGCGCAGCCGGACGGCGAAGGAGGTTCTGGTTGGGCCCGCAGCAGGCACCGATGACGCCCGACGGCGAGGCCGGGCCCCGCTTGGGCCCGCAGCAGGCACCGATGACGCCCGACGGCGAGGCCGGGCCGCGCCCGCCCGCGATCCGCGCATCGGACCAGGACCGGGACGCCGTCGCGCAGCGGCTGCAGCAGGCCTTCGCCGAGCGCCGGCTCGACGACGACGAGTTCGACGACCGGATGCGGGCCGCGCTCACCGCCAAGACCGGCGCCGACCTGGAGCGGCTCACCAGCGACCTGCCGACTCCCGCGCCCGGCGGCGCGCCGGTCCCGGTCGGCAGCCCGGGCCGGTGGGCGGTGGCGTACAAGAACTCGATCCGCCGCGGCGGGCGGTGGCGCGTTCCTGAGCGCTTCACCTCGGTGGTCTACAAGGGCGGCGGATACCTCGACCTGCGCGCCGCCGAGCTGACCGCTCCGGTGACCACGGTGGTGGCGGTCGCGTACAAGTCGCGCATCGACATCCTGGTCCCGC
>JASIJN010000413.1 GCA_030050125.1 Streptosporangiaceae bacterium
GACGCTCCCCGCCCGGTCGAGGCCGACGACCTGCTGCCCGAGCGCGCACTCGACGGCGACGAGCAGGCCCGGGCGCAGCTCCTGGCCGACGTGTACGAGCCGCTGCTGGGCGGCGGGTCCGCGCTGCTCGACACCGTCATGACCTACCTGGAGCAGGGCCACTCGCTGGAGGCCACCGCCCGGCTGCTGTTCGTGCATCCGAACACCGTGCGCTACCGGCTGCGCCGCGTCAGTGAGCTCACCGGCCTGGTCCCCGGCGACGGCCGGGGCGGCTTCGCGCTCTGGGTGGCCGTGGTGCTCGGCCGACTGACCAACAGCTACTCGACGGTACGGACGCACAAGGGAACATGACCTGTAGGCTTCATACAACGCTGGCTCGCTGAACTTCGTGCGCTTCGTCATTCGTATGGTGAACTTCTACAGTGCAGGGTAGAGGGATGCTTCTCATCGCGGCGCCTGGCCAGGGCGCTCAGGCTCCGGGGTTCCTCCGGGACTGGCTGGAGCTGCCCGGCATGCCGGAGCGCCTGGGATCCTGGTCCGAGCTGGCCGGGTGCGACCTGATCCGCTGCGGGACCACCGCGGACGCCGAGGAGATCAGGGACACCGCGATCGCGCAGCCGCTGCTGGTCGCGGCCGCGATCGCCGTCGCCGCCGAGCTGTTCGGCGGGCCCGGCCGGCTGGCCGAAGCGGCCGCCGATTCCGGCATAGACGCCGCGGCCGGGCACAGCGTCGGAGAACTGGCGGCGGGCGCCATCGCCGGGGTGATACAGCCGCCAGACGCGATCCGGCTGGTGCGGGCGCGGGCTCGGGCCATGGCCCGCGCGGCGGCCGCCGAGCCCACCGGCATGACCGCCGTGCTCGGCGGCGACGGGGAGGCCGTTCTGGCCTCCATCGAGGCGCACGGGCTGACCCCGGCCAACGTCAACGGGGCCGGCCAGGTCGTGGCCGCCGGGACCATGGACCAGCTGGCCGCGTTCGAGGCCGACCCGCCGCCGGGGGCCAGGCTGCGGCCGCTGTCGGTGGCCGGTGCCTTCCATACCCGGCACATGGCCCCGGCCGTGGACGCGCTGCGCGAGGCCGCCGCGGGTCTGACCGTGAGCAGCCCGGCCCTGGCCCTGCTGTCCAACCGGGACGGCGCCGTGGTCGGCAGCGGCAGCGACTGGCTGGAACGGATCGTCACCCAGGTCAGCGCGCCGGTCCGCTGGGACAAGTGCATGCAGACGATGGCCAGCCTTGGCGTCTCGGCGCTGATCGAGCTCCCCCCGGCCGGCACGCTGACCGGCCTGGCCCGCCGGGCCCTGCCCGGGGTGAAGACCCTGGCCCTGAAGAGCCCGGCCGACCTGGATCGCGCCCGGGCCCTGCTGACGGCCGGCCGCGGCGCCGAGTCCGACACCCACCCACCGGACTGGCGGCTGCTGGTCGCGCCGCTCGCCGGGACGTTCAGGGCCGTCCCGGACGGCGCGTCCGCCGGGCCCGGCACCGTGGTCGGCATCGGGACCGAGCTCGGGCACCTGGAGATCCGCGGCGGCCACCACACGATCTCCCCCTCGTTTCAGGCGACGATCATCGAATGGCTGGTCGAAGACGGCGACCGGGTCAGCGCCGGCCAGCCGCTGCTCCGGCTGCGGCCCAACGGAAGCGACTGAAGGAGAGGCCTGGATGCGACTCAGCGAAGGCTCAGCGGGCGCGCGGATACTCGCGTTCGGCGGTTACCAGCCGGCCAGGGTGGTGACCAACGATGACCTCGCGGCCACGCTGGATACCACGGACGAGTGGATCCGCAGCCGGGTGGGCATCGCCAGCCGCCGGATCGCGGGCCCCGACGAGACCGTGGCCGACATGGGGGTCGCGGCGGGGGGCAAGGCCCTGGCGGCCAGCGGCCTGTCCCCCGGCGACATAGACCTGGTGATCGTGGCCACCTGCACGGTGGATGTGCCGATCCCGAACACCGCTGCCGTCGTGGCCCGCAGGCTCGGCATCCGCGCCCCTGGCGCCTACGACATGAACGCGGCCTGCGCGGGCTTCTGCTACGCGCTGGCCAACGCCGCCGACGCGGTGCGATCAGGCTCGGCGAGCAACGTGCTGGTCATCGGGTCAGAAAAGCTGTCTCAGTGGGTCGACTGGACCGACCGGAGCACCTGCATCATCTTCGCCGACGGCGCGGGCGCCGTGGTGGTGGGCCCGGCGGACGACCCGGCCGAGGCCGGGATCGGGCCGGTCGTGTGGGGCAGCGTCGGCGAGATGGCGGACAAGATCTACATACCGGACCGGAACTCGTTCATCATCCAGGAGGGGCAGTCGGTGTTCCGCTGGGCCACCACCGCGCTGCACCCGGTGGCCAGGCAGGCCTGCGAGCTGGCCGGCGTGGACCCGGCCGAGCTGGCCGCGTTCGTCCCGCACCAGGCCAACCTGCGGATCGTGGAGGCCATCGCGCGCCGGCTCGGCGCGCCCCAGGCGCTGGTCGCCGACGACATCGTGACCTCGGGCAATACCTCGTCGGCGTCCATCCCCCTGGCGCTGTCCCGGATGCTGGAGCGCGGTGAGATCCCGTCGGGCGCGCCCGTCCTGCTGCTCGGCTTCGGCGCCGGCATCTGCTACGCCGGCCAGGTGATCACGGTACCCTGACCGGGCCCCGGCCCCGGGGCCCGGATCGATGTCGCATCGAAACGACAGAGAAGAAGGAGAGCACAACCCATGGCCATGACCGACCAGGAAATCCTGACGGGCCTCGGCGAGATTATCGATGAGGTGGCTGGCGTCCCCGCCGACCAGGTGACCCCGGAGAAGACGTTCGTCGACGACCTGGACATCGACTCGCTGTCCATGGTCGAGATAGCGGTGGCGGCGCAGGACAAGTTCGGCGTCGAGATTCCCGACGACCAGCTCAAGGACCTGAAGACCGTTCAGGACGTGGTCGACTACGTCCGTCGGTCGAGCGTGTCGGCCTGACCGGGACATTTCACCGGCGCGGCGCCGGCCATCCGGCTCAGGGAGGGCCCGGCGCCGCGCACTCGACTGGAGGAGCGCGATCACAGTGGTCACAGATCGGACGAACGTCGTCGTCACCGGGCTTGGCGCGATCACGCCGGTGGGCGCCGACGTCCCGGCGACCTGGGACTCGCTGCTGGCCGGGCGCAGCGGCGTGACCAAGCTGACCGACGACTGGGCCGCCGAGCTGCCCGCCAGGATCGCGGCCTGGGCCGCCGCCGATCCGGCCACGCTGATCGACCGGGTGCAGGCACGCCGCATGGACCGATGCGAGCAGTTCGCGATGGTCGCGGCGCGCGAGGCATGGCAGAACGCGGGCGCCCCGGCCGTCGACCCCGACCGGCTCGGCGTGGTGGTGTCCAGCGGCATCGGCGGCGTGGCGTCCACCCTGACCGCCTACGACACGCTGCGCGAGAGGGGGTGGCGGCGGCTCTCGCCGTACACGGTGCCGATGCTGATGCCGAACGGCTCGGCCGGCTGGCTCAGCATCGAGCTGGGCGCCCGGGCCGGGGTGCACACCACGGTGAGCGCCTGCGCCTCGGGCGCCGAGGCCATCGGCTACGCCATGGAGATGATCAGGTCCGGCCGCGCCGACGTGGTGCTGGCCGGCGGGACCGAGGCCGCGATCATCCCGCTGAACATCGCGGCGTTCGCCGCCATGCGCGCCCTGTCCACCCGCAACGACGAGCCGCAGCGTGCCTCACGGCCGTTCGACAAGGGCCGCGACGGGTTCGTGCTCGGCGAGGGCGCCGGCATGCTGGTGCTGGAGTCGGCCGAGCACGCCGCCCGCCGCGGCGCGCGGGTGCACGCGGTCGCGGCGGGCGTCGGCTACTCCGCTGACGCCCACCACATCGCCCAGCCCGAGCCGGACGGGAGCGGGGTGGTGCTCGCCATCCAGCGCGTGCTCGCCGACGCACGCCTGTCCCCCGACCAGGTCACCCACGTCAACGCGCACGCGACCTCCACGCCAGCGGGCGACGCGGTCGAGTGCCAGGCGATCGCCTCGGCCCTCGGTCCGGCCTCCGCCGGCGTGGTGCTCTCGGCCACCAAGTCGATGACCGGGCACCTTCTCGGCGGCGCGGGCGCGGTCGAGTCGGTCGCCGCGATCCTCGCCCTCAGGGAGCGGGTCGCGCCGCCCACCATCAACCTCGAGGACCCCGACGACGACGCCGGGCTCCACATCGCGACCGAGGCGACCAAGCTGCGGCCGCGGGGCGCGGCGCCGATGGCGGTGCTGAACAACTCGTTCGGCTTCGGCGGGCACAACGTCGCGCTCGCCTTCACCGCCGCCTGACCTGGGCGCACCCGACATGAGCTCGCCCACCCCGGACGCCGCCCCGGCCTCGCCGCCGGGCCCCGGCCGGGACCCGCGGGCCCGGCTGGAGTTCCTGTTCGACCCGGGTTCGCTGTGCCTGCTGCGGCCCGCCGACGACAGCGGCGTGCTCACCGGCGCCGGGACCATCGACGGGCTGGCCGCCGTGGCCTTCGCCAGCGACCCCCGGGTGCAGGGCGGCGCCACCGGCAGCGCCGGCTGCCGGGCCATCGTGGCCGCCTACGACCACGCGATCGAGGCGGGGGCGCCGATCATCGGGCTGTGGCACTCGGGCGGCGCCCGGCTGCGCGAGGGCGTGGAGAGCCTGCACGGCGTGGGCACGGTGTTCGCCGCGATGACCCTGGCCTCGGGCAAGGTCCCGCAGATCTCGGTGGTGCTCGGCGCGGCGGCGGGCGGCGCCGCGTACGGGCCGGCCCTGACCGACCTGGTGATCCTGTCCGGCCAGGGCCGCATCTTCGTCACCGGCCCGGACGTGGTGCGCAGCGTGACCGGCGAGGACGTCGACATGGAGCGGCTCGGCGGGCCGGAGCCACACAGCCGCCGCTCCGGCGTGGTGCACGTGGTGGCCGATGATGACGTCGAAGCGATCGGGCGGGCCCGGCAGCTGGCGCTGCTGCTCGGCCGGCCCCGGCAAGACGACACCGACCCGGTCGCGGCGGGCGGGACCGACCTGGCCGCCCTGCTGCCCGAGTCCGCGCGGCGCGCCTACGACGTGCGCCCGCTGATAACCGGGCTCCTGGACGACCCCGGCATCGAGCTGCACCCGCGCTGGGCACCGAACGTTGTCACCACGCTGGGCCGGCTCGGCGGCCGGACGGTCGGCGTGGTGGCCAACAACCCGCTCCGGCTCGGCGGCTGCCTGGACGCGACGTCCGGGGAGAAGGCGGCCCGGTTCGTCAGGATGTGCGACGCGTTCGGGGTGCCGCTGGTGGTGATCGTGGACACGCCCGGATACCTGCCCGGGGTGGGCCAGGAATGGGACGGCGTGGTCCGGCGCGGCGCCAAGCTGCTGCACGCGTTTGCCGAGGCGACCGTGCCCCGGGTGACGCTGATGACCAGGAAGGCCTACGGCGGCGCGTACATCGCCATGAACTC
>JASIJN010000414.1 GCA_030050125.1 Streptosporangiaceae bacterium
GCGCCACCGCGCTCGCTGAGCGGGCGGGCGCGGGGCAGCCGACCGGGATGAATGCGAGCCCGGTGCTCATCTAGCTACATCTGGCTACAGCAACGCCGCACCCATCACCGGGCAGCACGGCGCACCGCCGGGGGAGCAGGGACTCCTGCTTGCGGATCGTCGCAGCAATTGATACTCGCCGTGTGGCACGGTGTGGGCATGCCCTCGTCGTCGCTTCCCCGCCAGCTCGCCCGGACCCGCCGCTTCCGCCTCGGGGTACCGGGCCGGTTCACCATCGCCGCGGACGGGAGCACCGTGCTGTTCCTCCGCAGCCGGGCGGGCGATGACCCGGTCACCTGTTTGTGGGCGCTTGACGTTCGCGATGGCCGGGAGCGGCTGCTCGCCGACCCGGACGGCCTGACGGGCGAGGCCGTCGAACGCCTGCCCGAGGCGGAACGGACCCGGCGGGAGCGGGCCGGCGATGAGGGCTCCGGCATCGTCTCCTACGCCACCGACGAGGCCGCCAGCCTGGCGGCCTTCGCGTTGTCGGGCGACCTGTGGACGGTGCAGGTCGCCAGCGGGCTCTCGCGGCGGCTGACCACGGCGGCGGCGGTGGTGGACCCGCGGCCCGATCCGACGGGACAGCGGATCGGCTATGTCTGCGGCGGCGCGCTGCGGGTCGCCGAGGCGGACGGGTCGGCGGACCGCGCAGTCGCCGAACCCAACGGACCGGATGTGAGCTTCGGCCTCGCCGAGCACGCCGCCTCCGAGTCCATGGGCCGCCACCGCGGCTACTGGTGGGCACCGGATGGAACCCGGCTGCTGGTGGCACGGGTCGACACCGCCGCGGTCGAGCGCTGGTACATCTCGGACCCGGCCGAGCCCGCGCAGCCGCCGCGGGCGGTGCGCTATCCGGTGGCGGGGACCGCCAACGCCGAGGTCACGTTGTGGATCATCGGGCTCGATGGCGCGCGGACCCAGGTGCGGTGGGACATCGAGGCCTTCGAGTACGTGCCCGCCGCCGGCTGGGACGATCACGGCCCCTTCGCCGCCGTGCAGTCCCGCGACCAGCGCACCGTGCGGGTGCTCGGCATCGACCCGGCCGACGGCACGACCCGGGTCCTGGCCGAGCAGCGCGACAAGTGCTGGGTTCAGCTGGTTCGCGGGCTGCCCGCGCGTGCCGGTGACGGGGCCCTGATCGGACACGCCGACCTGGGCGAGACCCGGCACCTGACGGTCGGCGGCCAGACCGTCACCCCGCCGGGCCTCCAGTTGCTGGAGGTGCTCGGTGTGGACCGCGACGGGGTGCTGTTCACCGCGTCCGCCGACCCGACCCGAGCCGACCTGTGGAGCTACTCCGGCGACGGCGCCCGCAAGCTCACCGCCGAACCCGGCGTCCACTCGGGGGTGCGGGGCGGCGGCACGCTGGTCCACACCGCATGCACCCCGGACCGGCCAGGCAGCCGGGTCACGGTGGAGCGCCCGGGGCGGCCGGACGTGCCGATCGAGTCCCTGGCCCAGCGGCCGGTGCTGGAAGTGCGCGCGACCCCGCTGGTGCTAGGGCCCCGGGAGTTGCGGGCCGAGCTGTTCCTGCCGTCCTGGCACCGGCCGGGGGCCGGGAAACTGCCGGTTCTGCTCGATCCGTACGGCGGGCCGGCCGGCCAGAAGGTCGCCGCCATGCAAGGGTGGTTCCAGCTGACCTCGCAGTGGTTCGCGGAGCAGGGTTTCGCGGTACTCGTCGCCGACGGCCGCGGAACCCCCGGACGCGGTCCGGTCTGGGAGCGCGAGGTGTATGGCGACCTGCTCGGACCCGCGCTGGAGGACCAGGTCGCGGCGCTGACCGAGGCCGCCCGCAGCCACCCCGAGCTTGACCTTGGCCGGGTCGGCATCCGCGGCTGGTCGTTCGGCGGTTCGCTCGCGGCGCTGGCAGTGATGCGCCGCCCGGACGTCTTCCACGCCGCGGTGGCCGGGGCCGCACCCGCCGACCTGCGGCTGTACGACACCCACTGGCGGGAACGGTTCTACGGCCACCCAGACCGCTACCCCGAGCGGTACGAGACGAAGTCACTGCTGCACGAGGCGCCGAACCTGACCCGCCCGCTGCTGCTGATTCACGGTCTGGCGGACGACAACGTGTTCCCGGCGAACACATTGCGCCTGTCCGCCGCCTTGCTGGCCGCCGGGCGGCCGCACGAGGTGCTGCCGCTGACCGGTGCCACGCACCGAGTCAGCGACGAAACCACCGACGAGAACCTGCTGTGGCTCGAGGTCCGCTTCCTCCGCCGTCACCTTGGCTAGGCTCCGCGACCTGGCGTGCGGGCGGGGAGTCTTGGAGCGGTGGGGCGGGCGATGGGAACCCTCATGATCAGCTTGGACGGCTGCGGCCCGCAGCCGATGCCCGATAGGGTGCGTTGCGGTGGGTCACTTTGAGAGCTTCTTCATCACAAGCGCGGGCGCGTCCGCTGCGATCTTGGGGTTGCTGGTCGTCGCCGTATCGGTCGTCAACGCGGATGACGCGAACCCCACAACCCGGGAACTGCGAACTGTGCTGGCCGGGAGCGCGTTTGTCGCCCTGGTGGACATCTTCATCGTCTCGATCGTGGCCTTGACCGGAGGCTCGGTCGTCTTCGGGCTATCAAGCCTGGCAATGGCAGCCGTCGGCCTGCTGGCCACCAGACGGCTGATACCGAGGGCAAAGCGGGCCGGAAATTTCTCCCGCGCCTCTCGAACCAGAACGCTGAATATCGCCTTCGCGTCGTTTTCGGTTGTGGCCTACTCAGTGCAGCTCGGCCTAGCCGTGGCGCTCCTGGCGAACACCCGGAGCGCCGCGCTGCAACGTGCCTTGGTCCTCGTCATTGTGGCCTTGTATTGCAGCGCCCTTGGTCGGGCATGGGTGGTCACCGGGATAAGCCGGCGGGCATAAGGAGCCGCATCCACACGCGGCGGGCACGTCGGCTAGACGGCGTCTCTCAGGGGCTTAAGTCCCTGGCGTATGGGCGCGCCGCGGCGTGGACTGGCCAGACCGGGGCTATCCGAGTCGGTCGAGGATCGCGTGGATTGCCGCGAGCCAGAGATCAGCCTCGGTCCGCGTCCCAGCCACGCCGGAAGGAACGAGATGGCGCAGATTGAGCTGACGCCGGGCAGGCCGGTGCAGCCGCGCCCGGCCGGGGCAGACCCGCCACGTGGCTCGGAGGCTGCGCTTCGGATGGTGAAGGCTGTCCACACGCTGGCCTGGTTCTCCATCGAAGCGTGCATGGTGTATGTGCTCTACGCCGGGTTCGTGCGGAGGTCGGACCGCCGAGCGGCCATCGCCGCGGCCGTGGTCGCCGCAGAGAGTCTGGTCTTCGCCGGGAACGGCTTCCGCTGCCCGCTTACCCAGGTCGCCCGGCGGCTGGGCGCCGAAAAGGGCTCGGTCACCGATATCTACCTGCCCCGCTGGTTCGCCCACAATCTGCCCGCCATCCACGTCCCGCTGATCGCCTTGGCCGGGTACCTCCATGCCAGAAACCTCCGCGCCCGGTGGCGACGTGCCCACACGACACCGAGGGAAGCCGCCGCGCATGCCTCTTCCAGGTGAACACGACCGCCCGCTGCGCGGCAGTATTTCGGAGAAGGCCTTTGCCGACATCAATGGCGTGCGGCAAGGAATGTTCATCCAGAGCAAGGATGCAGCACATCCGGTGCTGCTCTTGCTGCACGGTGGCCTGCCGGAGTACTTTCTGACCGACCGGTACCCCACGGGCCTTGAAAATGACTTCACAGTGGTCTGGTGGGAACAGCGCGGCGCCGGGCTTTCTTACAGTCGTGGCATCCGACCCGAAACGATGACGCTGGAGCAGTTCATAGCCGACACGCTGGCGGTGACTGACTACCTGCGGAACCGCTTCGGCAAAGAGAAGATTTACCTCATGGCGCATTCGGGGGGCTCGTTCATCGGACTGCAGGCCGCGGCTCGGGCACCGGAGCCGTACTACGCCTATATCGGCGTGGCTCAGATAGTGGATCAGCTTACGTCCGAAAGGATTTTCTACGAGTACGCGCTCGAGCGGTTCAAACAGACCGGCAACCACCGTATGGTGCGCAAACTCCAGGCCGCGCCGGTAACCATGACAGCCGGGACGCCCGACCGGTACCTTGCGGTGCGCGACAAAGCCATGCATAGCCTCGGGGTCGGCACGACGCATGACATGAGTTCGGTGCTCCGTGGCGTCATCTGGCCATCGCTGCGGAGCCCGCACTACACGGCGGGCGAGAAGATCGGGCTGTGGCGTGGCAAGCTTTCGTCCGGCGCGAGCGCTTTGTGGGGCGAGATGCTGGCTACCGATCTCGCTGGCCGCGTGGCGAAGCTTGCCCTTCCTGCCTATTTCTTCCACGGTGTATACGACTACACCGTCAACTACCAGGTGGCCAAGGATTATGTGGAGACCCTGAAAGCGCCGTTGAAAGGTTTCTACACTTTTGAACGGTCCGCTCACAGCCCCGTACTGGAAGAACCTCAAAGGGCGCAGAGAATTATGCGAGAAGATGTTCTGGCAGGAGTGAACAGCCTCGCTGACGGTTCGCAACGATGACGAGACCGGTTGCACTGGGTGGCCGCTTTGTTCGACCGGCTTGGGCGTGAGGCGATGGCCTGGCAGGCGCCTCGCTGTCGCTAGCTGACCTCCAAGACGCGCACCAGGTCAGAGGCCTTTCTCCGTCTTCGTCCGATCGCCAGAGGCGGCTCGGGAGCTAATCGGGGAGCCATCTTTCGAGGACGAGACCGACAGGAACACCAGCCGCGCCTGGCGGCGGCATCGTGCAGAGGGCATCCGGCCCCGGCGGGCTTGACCTGGGGTTCTGGTAGAGCGGGCGAAGGGAATCGAACCCTCATGACCAGCTTGGAAGGCTGGGGCTCTGCCATTGAGCTACGCCCGCGCAGCAACGACGCTGACGTGGGCCCGCGCGAGGTTGCTACGCCGGTAGCGTACCGTCTTCGCTCGCCCGACCGGGCACGGCAGGGTGGCGTCGTGCTCCCGGCCGGACACCAGCCGGGAATCAAGGCCCGGACACGATGCGCGGACAGGAGAAGCCGCCTGGGACAAGGTAAGCTACGGCTGGCCGCCGGGATGTGGCGCAGCTTGGCAGCGCGCCTGCTTTGGGAGCAGGAGGCCCCGGGTTCAAATCCCGGCATCCCGACCAGTTCACAGCGTCGTTGATCTTTCCTGGCACTCACGTGGGAGCCAGTTGTATTACGTCCCCTCATGGCTGACACCCGTCGCGGGCACCGCGACGACTCGATCTACTTCGATCACCGGGTCGGCACGGCCTGCTTAGACGCCCGGCTACATAAGGCGTGCGCTGGCCGCTGGCGCGGCGTGATCTCGCTGGGTTCCGCACCCGACGGCAAGCGGGTCCGCCGCAAGGTCAGCGGCCAGAGCAAGACCGACGTGAAGACAAAGCTCCAGGCGTTGCATGACGAGCTGCGCGAAGGGCCGAACACGTCGGCTACATACACGGTGAGGCAGGCCGTCGAGGACTGGCTGGCTAGCAGCCTCGACGGGCGCTCGGCGAAGACCGTGTCGGCGTATCGCGAGGTGCTTGATCCGCTGACGACGTTGATCGGCTCAGCCAAGCTTCGGGACCTGACCGCGCGCCAGGTCAGGTCGGCACTGGCAGAGCTGTCGGCTGACCGGTCGACCCGGACGCTTGAGATCGCCCGCAATGCGCTGGTTCGGGCGATCCACATGGCGGAGGCTAATGATCTTGTCGGCCGTAACGTCGCCTCGCTGGCGAGCGTTCCAACGGGTACTGCGGGGCGGCCGTCGAGGTCCCTGACGCTGGAGCAGGCGAAGTCATTGATCCAGCAGGCAAGAAAATCCCGTCTGTATGGATACATCGTGCTATGCCTCCTAACGGGATGCCGGACCGAAGAGGCTCGCGCGCTGCGGTGGGATCACGTGGATCTGGACGGCCGTCCTGGTGCTGATCCTCCGGTTCCACCGCATGTTGCGGTGTGGCGTTCCGTGCGGGCCCATGGAGATGTCAAGACGAAAAAGTCGAGGCGCACGCTGCGGCTGCCTGCCGCAGCGGTCGAGGCCCTGTGCCCCGCCAGGGGGCGAGCTGCAGCGCCGTCACCGATCGCCGCTCGTTCTCCGCAGGCACGGTGATCAGCGGGACGACCGGCTCATCATCTTCAACCCGGTGCACTCCGATGGCCGCCAGGCGAACTCACTGGCCCACGAGCTTGCCCACATGTTCCTCGAACACGAGCCCGGCCCGGCCATCGGTCCCGGTGGGTGCCGCGTGTGGGATCAGGAGATGGAGGAGGAGGAGGCCAACCTCCTCGCCGCCACCCTCCTGGTCCCGCGCGCTGCCGCGCTTGCTTGCGCCCGGATCGGCCTGCCGCACGCGCTGGGCGCAGCGCGGTTCGGCGTGAGCGCCGACGTCATGCAGTGGCGCACCAACTCGTCCGGTGCTGCCGTCCAGGCCCGAGCTGAAGCACGCAAGCGCGGCCATCGCCGCCCTGCTCGCCCTCCGCGGCCACGTCATCGCGCCTATCATGGCCGGCGTGCGACCCCGCATGGGCCCAGGCACTGATACCGCGGACCCGTTCTGGTACGACGGAGCGCATTTCGTCAAGCAATGCCAGCGCCTGGCCACGGCCGACATCGTCATGGATCAGAAAATGGCCGCCCGGCTACAGCGCGCAATGGTCCTGGCGAGTACCGTGATGAGCCGGCGCGCTGTCCTGAT
>JASIJN010000415.1 GCA_030050125.1 Streptosporangiaceae bacterium
TGCCCGCCGCCGAGCGCCACCACCTTGCGGTTCAGCGGCCGGCCGGCGGCGGCCGCGGCCGCCGGCAGCATCCGCCGCGCGGGCCCGGTGCGTTCGGTCATGCCTCCCTCACTCGCGCCCGAGGTCCCGGTGCAGCACGCGGACGGCCGCCGACGAGCTGGCCAGCATGGCCGCGATCTGCTCGGCCATCACCACGCTGCGGTGCTTCCCGCCGGTACAGCCCACGGCCAGCATCACGTGGTGCTTTCCCTCGCGGGCGAACCCGTCCAGCGTCACCCGCACCGCGTCCACGTAGGCGGCGAGGAACTCCGGGGCGCCTGGCTGGCCCAGGACGTAGTCCCTGACCTCCTGGTCCTGGCCGGTCAGCGGGGCCAGCCCGGCGATCCAGAACGGGTTCGGCAGGAACCGGCAGTCGGCCACCATGTCGGCGTCGACCGGCAGCCCGTACTTGAAGCCGAACGACACGACGTTCAGGCGCAGCGTGGTGTCCGCGTCGCCGCCGAACACGTCCCGCATCCGGGCCCGCAGCTCGTGCACGTTGAGCGTGGAGGTGTCCAGCACCAGGTCGGCCTCGCCGCGGACGCCCTGCAGCAATTCGCGCTCGGCGGCGATGCCGTCCACCACCCGGCCGCCTTCCTGCAGCGGATGCGGGCGCCGGACGCTCTCGAACCTGCGGACCAGCGCCTCGTCGCTGGCCTCGAGGAACACGACGTAGGGCCGGGCCCCCCTGGTTTCCAGGTCGCCGACGACCGACTTCAGGTCGGAGGAGAACGCGCGGCTGCGCACGTCCACGACGGCGGCCAGCCTCGGCACCGCGCCGCTGGCCCGCCGGGCCAGGTCCAGCATGGTGGGCAGCAGGTCCGGCGGCAGGTTGTCGGCCACGAACCAGTCGAGATCCTCGAGCGACTTCGCGGCGGTGCTCCGGCCCGCCCCCGACATGCCGGTGATGATGACGATCTCCGGCGGCTCCGGGTCCGCCGGGTTGTCCGGCCTCATCCCGTACCTCCCCCGCTGGCCGCCCCATCTGAATCGCGCAGGGCGGCCGCGACCGTCTGCGCGATCCGGGGCCCGAAGCCCGGCAGATTGGCTATCTCTGCCACGCTAGCCCCCGCGATCCGCCGCACGGACCCGAAATGGCGCATCAGGGTGGCCCGGCGCGCCGGGCCGAGCCCGGGAACCGCGTCCAGCTCGCTGGTGGTCAGCGCGGCGGATCTCTTCTTCCTGTGGTAGGTGATCGCGAACCGGTGAGCCTCGTCCCGCACCCGCTGCAGCAGGTACAGGCCCTCGCTGGTCCGCGGCATGATCACCGGGCCGTCCTCGCCGGGCAGCCAGACCTCCTCCAGGCGCTTGGCCAGGCCGCAGACCGAGACGTCATCGATGCCGAGCTCGTCCAGGGCGCGCTGGGCCGCGGCCACCTGGGCCGGGCCGCCGTCGACCACGACGAGGTTCGGGGGGTAGGCGAACTTGCGCCGCGCGGCCGCCTCGGCCAGCCCGGGCTCGTCCTCGGCCCGGTCGCCGAGCACGTCGAGCTCGCCGGTGGCCTCCCGCTCCTCCAGGTAGCGCCGGAACCGGCGGGTGATCACCTCATGGATCGAGGCGATGTCGTCGGTGCCGTCCAGGCCCCGGATGCTGAACCTGCGGTACTCCGACTTGCGGGCCAGGCCGTCCTCAAAAACGATCATGGACGCCACGACGTGCGTGCCCTGGAGGTTGGACACGTCGTAGCACTCGATCCGCAGCGGCGCCTCGTCCAGCCCCAGCGCCTCCTGGATCTCGTGCATGGCCCGGCTGCGGGTGGTCTGGTCGCTGGCCCGCCTGGTCTTGTGCAGCGCCAGCGACTCGGCCGCGTTCCTGGCCACGGTGTCCAGCAGCGCCTTCTTGTCCCCGCGCTGCGGTACCCGCAGGCTCACCCGGCCGCCGCGCCGCCCGGCCAGCCATTCCTCGACCGCCTCGGCTCCCGGCGGCAGCACCGGCACCAGCACCTCGCGCGGCACCCGGCCGCCGCCCTCGGCGCCGGCCCCGGCCACCGGGTCCTCGCCGTAGACCTGGCCGAGGAACTGCTCCACCAGCTCGCCCGGCGTGATCTCCTCGACCTTGTCCACCACCCAGCCCCGCTGCCCGCGCACCCTTCCGGCCCGGACGTAGAACACCTGGACGGCGGCTTCCAGCTGGTCCTCGGCCAGCGCGATGACGTCGCAGTCGGTGCCGTCGCCGAGCACCACGGCCTGCTTCTCCAGGGCCCGGTTCAGGGCCTGGATGTCGTCGCGCAGCCGGGCCGCGCGCTCGTACTCCTCGGCCTCGGAGGCGCGGCGCATCTCGGCCTCGAGCCGCCGGGTGAACTTGCCGGTCTGCCCGGCCATGAAGTCGCAGAACTCCTCGGCCATGTGCCGGTGCGAGAGGGCGTCGATCCGGCCCACGCACGGCGCCGAGCACTTGCCGATGTAGCCGAGCAGGCAGGGCCGGCCGATCTGGCCCGCCCGTTTGAACACCCCGGCCGAGCAGGTCCGTACCGGGAAGACCCGCAGCAGCGTGTCCACCGTGTCCCTGATCGCCCAGGCGTGCGAGTACGGGCCGAAGTAACGCACCCCGCGGCGTTTCGCCCCGCGCATGACCATCACCCTCGGGTACTCCTCGTCCATGGTGACGGCCAGGTAGGGGTAGCTCTTGTCGTCGCGGTACCGGATGTTGAACCGGGGATCGAACTGCTTGATCCAGGAGTACTCCAGCTGGAGCGCCTCCACCTCGGTCCCGACCACGGTCCAGTTCACCGCGGCCGCCGAGCGCAGCATCGACTGGGTGCGCGGGTGGAGCCCGGCAAAGTCGGCGAAGTACGAATTGAGCCGGGACCGCAGGTTCTTGGCCTTCCCGACGTAGATCACCCGGCCCCGCTCGTCGCAGAACCGGTAGACGCCCGGCGACTCGGGAATCGAGCCCGGGGCGGGACGGTAGCCATGCGGGTCTGCCACGCAGCAACTCTATGCGTGTCCGCCCGCGGACCCGAGTATGTCAGGCTGTGCCGGTGCCCGCTGCCGCCGCGCTCTGCTCGCTCGCCGCGCTCGCCTGGGTGTACCTGCTGGCCGGCCACGGCGGGTACTGGCGCGCC
>JASIJN010000416.1 GCA_030050125.1 Streptosporangiaceae bacterium
GATCTGGGTCTACCCGGACCTGCTCAGCACCTACGGCGATCGCGGCAACCTGCTTGTGCTGCAGCGCCGGGCCCGGCTCCGCGGCCTCGATGCCGAGGCGGTCAGCGTGAACGCGGACCAGCGAGTGCCCAGGTCCGGCGACATCTACCTGATCGGCGGGGGCGAGGACCTGCCCCAGATCCTGGCCGCCCGGCGGCTGCGGGCCGACGGGGGGCTGGCCATGGCGGCCCGCGACGGCGCGGTGGTGCTGGCCGTCTGCGCCGGCTACCAGGTGATCGGCGAGGAGTTCGGCGGCACCGAGGGCGAGCCGGTCCCCGGCCTGGAGATCCTCGACATCCGCAGCGGGCGGGGGGAGCGGCGCGGGGTGGGCGAGATCGTCGCCGACGTCGATCCCGGGCTCGGGGTGCCCAGGCTCTCCGGGTTCGAGAACCACCAGGGCGTGACCAAGCTCGGGCCCGAGGCCCGGCCGCTGGCCCGGGTCAGCCTCGGGGTGGGCAACGGCGACGGCACCGAGGGCGCGTACGCGGGCAAGGTGCTCGGGACCTACCTGCACGGCCCGGTGCTGGTGCGCAACCCCGGCCTGGCCGACCTGTTGCTCACCTGGGCCGCCGGGCCGCTGCCCCCGCTGGCGGCGGCCGACGAGAACTGGGCCCGCCGGCTGCGGGAGGAACGCCTGGCCGCCGTGTCCCGGTGACGCGGCCGGACGCTCAGTAGACCAGTGCCTGCGTGCCGTCGGCCATGATCTCGGCCAGGAAGGTGGACGACCCGGCGATGCGGACGCCCTCGAGGATGTCGGCGGCGGAGATGTCCCGGCGGGCCGCGCACTGGCTGCAGACGGTCACGGTCCCCTCCTCGAGCACCTTGGCCAGCAACTGCGGCAGCGGGGTCGCGTGCGGCAGCGCGACGTCCACGGCGCGGTCGGGCAGGGCGAACCAGGCGGCCTCGCCGGTCAGCCAGAGAGATACCTGCAGCCCGCTCGCCACCGCGGTCGCGGCGACGGTGAAGGCCTGATTGCAGCGCTCCTGTTCGTCCTTGCCGACGGTCACCTTGACCACGAGTGAGCGGGAACCCATGGCCGCAGCCTAGTGCGGACCCGCCCGGCGACGCACCATCAGCATTGGCGCATCCGGGCATCTGCACCGCATACTCGAAGGAAGCACGTTTAGGGAACGCATGAGAGGGCCACTCCATATTGGAGGAGGGCGCCTGTGAGTCGGCGACATCGTTGGCGTGTCGCGGCGTTGATCATCGTGGGGCTGGCGGTCGCCGGATGTGCGGCTCCGCAGTACCACTACGTCGCCGATTCGACCGACAATGCCTACTTCAAGGTGCCGCCGAGCTGGCGGCAGGTGAACGAGGCCAGCCTCGAAGACGCCGAGGGCGCGCAGAACCAGGAGGGCACCTACCTCTGGTCGGAGGCCTACGACTCCTCGCCCGAGCCGTCGGTGTCGCACGTGTTCTCGGCCACCTCGACCCCGGTCGCCTACTCCAGCGTCCTGTCCCTGTCGTCGGCCGAGCGCAACGACCTGTCGTTCAACAGCATGCGGGACCTGCTGCTGCCGGTGACCTCGCAAGCGCGCAGCGCCGCCGCCGCCAACCACGAGGAACTCTCCGGGTTCGCCTCGATCAGCGATCAGATCATCACCGACAATCACAACGATCGCGGCATCCGCGAGATCTTCGACTATGACCTCGGCACCACGCTGGAGACCTTCGACCTGACCGTGCTGGTCAACAGCCAGACGACCAAGCTCTACTTCCTGCTCGTGCACTGCACGGAGACGTGCTTCGTCGCCAACTACAACCAGATCGCCACGGTCGTCGGATCGTTCACGGTCGGAGGAGGGTCCTGATGACTATGGTCAAGGCGGGCGCCGCGGACGGGCTCGGGCGCCCGCGTGACGACGACCGGCCGACCCGCAAGCCGCTCCCGCTCTGGGACCGGCTGAAGTTCCTGATCCTGCTGGTCCTGGTGTGGTTCGTGCTGGTCTGGTCGGTGATGGCCTCCGACCCGGTCATCGGGTTCAGCGATGCGATGAAGATCGAGGTCACCGCCGGGTCGTGGGTCTTCGTCCTGATCGGCCTGGAGTTCCTGCGCCAGGTGCACTTCCTGATCAGCGAGCACTGGGCCGGATATCACCGGTTCTGGACCAAGACCTTCTTCGGCGGCTGGGAGCGGGCGACCCGCCGCAAGTTCTCCGCGTGGACCAGGTTCCGGGTGTGGCGCGTGCTCACCTGGGTGTTCTGGATCGCCGTGGTCGCGGTGGTGGCCGGCAAGGTCACGCACGCCGCGCCCGTGACCGCGCTGCTGAAAATGCCGTCCTACATCTGGCACGCGCTCCCGTTCATCCTCCAGCTCATGGTCATCCTGCTGTTCGTCGTGCTCCAGTTCGCCGCGATCTTCTGGTTCCTGTCCCGGGGCGGCGTGGACGTGTACTACCCCGACGACATCAAGACCCGGTTCAGCGACGTCTGGGGCCAGGATCACGTGCTGGAGCGAGTCAAGGAGAACATCCTCTACCTCGAGGACCCCGAGCAGATCGAGTCCCGGGGCGGCTACGTGCCGGGCGGCATCCTGCTCTGGGGCCCGCCGGGCACCGGCAAGACGCTGATGGCCGAGGCGGTGGCGGGCGAGACCGGCCGACCCTATGTCTTCGTGGACCCCGGCGCGTTCATCAACATGTTCATGGGCGTCGGCATCCTGAAGGTGAAGTCGCTGTTCCGCAAGCTGCGTCGGCTCGCGCTGCGCTACGGCGGCGTGATCGTGTTCTTCGACGAGGCCGACTCGCTGGGCAGCCGCGGCGCCCTGGCCCAGGGCGGCCCGAACTTCCCCCGGGACACTCCCGCGGCCTGGCAGGCCGGCGGCTGCCATGGCTTCTCCTACCTGTCGCAGGACGTGCAGTGGCGGCTGGCCCGGCGCGCCCTGTCGTCATCGGTCGGCGAGGAGCCGGACACCAGGCGCAGCAAGCAGATCATGGGCATGGGCATGAACGGCGGGGGCGGCATGGGCACGCTGCAGGCCCTGCTCACCGAGCTGTCCGGGCTGAAGAAGCCGCGCGGCTTCATCAACCGGCACGTCCGGCGGATGTTCGGCATGCGCCCCAAGCCGCCACCGAAGTTCCGGATCCTGGTCATCTTGGCGTCCAACATGCCGGAGTCGCTGGACGAGGCGCTGCTGCGCCCCGGCCGTATCGACCGGATCTACAAGGTGGGCTACCCGTCGAAGGCGGGACGGGTGCGCACCTACGAGGGCTATTTCGCCAAGGTCCGGCACGAGCTCACCCCGGAGGACGTCGACAAGCTGGCCACGATCACGCCCTACGCGACCGGCGCCACGATCAAGGACCTGGTCAACGAGTCGCTGATCCACGCCATCAGGGACGGCCGGGAGGTCATCACCTGGCAGGACGTCATCCGGGCCAAGCAGCTCAAGGAGCTCGGTCCGCCCCAGGACGTGGAGTACATCGAGCGCGAGCGGCACGCGGTCGCGGTGCACGAGGCCTGTCACGCGCTGGTGGCCTACCGCAGCCGCCGGCACATGGAGATCGACATCGCGACGATCGAGAAGGGCAGCGACTACCTCGGGATGGTGGCCAGCATCCCGCCCGAGGACCAGTTCACCCGCTGGCGCAGCGAGTACCAGACCGACATCCTGGTCTCGCTGGCCTCGCTGGCCGGGGAGCGGATGTTCTTCAACAACGACAGCTCCTCGGGGGTCTCGGGTGACCTAGAGTCGGCGACCACCGTGGCCTCGTTCATGGAGGGCTTCTGGGGCATGGGGTCGACGGTCTCGTCGTACTCGACGGCCAAGCGGCTCGAGGTCGGCTCGCCCGGCGGCGGGATCGGCGGCCGGAAGAAGAAGGGACAGGACCCCGAGGCCGACGTGCGCCGGGCCCTGGCGGACCGGATCGAGGACAGCCTGAACGGGCTGCTGGTCCAGGTGGAGGAGATCATCGCGCAGAACCGGCACGAGGTCCTGTCGCTGGCCCATGCGCTGGAGACGCACAAGACGCTGTCCGGCGACGACGTGGTCGCCGTCATCGAGCGCAGGACGGGCACGTTCGTGGACGGCCGGCCGTACGGTGACCCGGGCCTGATCCGGCAGCTGGAGGACTACCACCAGCTGGCCGCGGCCGCGCATCGTGACCACAGCAGCATGCCGCTGAGCATCCCGGAGATCCCTCAGCCGGCGCTGGCCGCCCGCGGGACGGGAGGCTGGCTCGTCGCGCCGGACGCGGATCCGCTGGGCGCCCGGGACGGGAACGGCAGCGCGCCGGACGGCGAGCCGGGACCGTCCGGCGGCTCCTGACCCGGTGGCCGGCCGGTGACCCGAGGGTGCCGAGGTTCCACCGCGTCGCCGTGCTGCGCCGCCTGCCGCACCCCGGTCAGGGCTTCACCCAGGGCCTGACCGCCGCGGACGGCGAGGTGTGGGAGAGCACCGGGCAGTACGGGCAGTCCGCGGTCCGGCGCTACCGGCTGGGCGCCGACCAGCCGGACGCCTCCGCGGCCCTGCCGCCCGAGCTGTTCGGCGAGGGCATCTGCCGGGTCGGGCCGCATCTGTGGCAGCTCACCTGGCGGGAGCGGGTGGCCCTGCGCTGGGACGCCGCCCGGCTGACCCTGCTGGAGAAGATCTCCTACAACCGTGAGGGCTGGGGCATCTGCAACGCCGGGCCTTACGTGCTGACCAGCGACGGCAGCAGTGAGCTGGTCAGGCGCGACCCGCAGACCCTGGCCCCGGCCGGCCTGGTCCTGGTGCGCTGCGCCGGGCAGCGGGTGGGCGGTCTCAACGACCTCGAATGGGCCGCGGGGCGGGTCTGGGCCAACCTCGCGCCCGGCCCCTACCTGGCCGGAATCGACCCGGACAGCGGCGAGGTGGTGGACATCGTCGACGCGGGAGCCGTCACCGAGCGGCACCGGGGCGATCCTGAGGCCATACCCAACGGCGTCACGGCCCTGGACGGGGCCGGCGAGTTCCTGCTCACCGGGAAGCGGTGGCGCTTCCTCTATCATGTCCGGCTGGTCGAGAGCCGCGCTCCCCGGCGGCCGGACCGGCTGCTGGCCCGGCTAGCTCCCTGACCGGCGGCCGCGACACGCCGTCCGGTGGCGATGCGCCCCGGGGGCCGCGCCCATACACTCCGGGTATGCGAGGCGAGTTCAGCTGGCTGGTGCTGGTCTCGGCGTTCGTGGCGGTCACGGCGGCCTGCGGGCTGTTGATGGCCCGGCTGCTGCGCATCGGCACGAGACCGTGAGCGACACGACGGAGCAGCCGCCCCGGCACGAGGCCCTGGCCCCGGTCAGCTTCCTGCTCGGCCGCTGGGAGGGCGCCGGGGTGGTCGGCTACCCGACGATCCAGAGCGCCCAGTTCGGCCAGGAGATCACGTTCAGCCACAACGGGAAGCCGTTCCTGATCTACTCCAGCCGGACCTGGCTGCTGGACGAGGAGGGGCGAACCGGCCGGCCGCTGGCCATGGAGACCGGGTTCTGGCGCCCGGTACCCGAGGACCAGCTGGAGGTGCTCCTGGTGCACCCGACCGGGATCAGCGAGATCTACCTGGGCGAGGTGACCGGCACAAAGATCGAGATGGCCACCGACGCGGTGCTGCGCACCGCGTCGGCCAAGGAGGTCACCGCCGGCCACCGGCTCTACGGCCTGGTCGAGGGGGACCTGGCCTACGCCTATGACATGGCCGCGGTGGGCCAGCCGCTGCAGGCCCACGCCTCGGCCCGGCTGAAGCGCGTCGGCTAACCCGCCGCCCGCCAGACGGGCGACCACAGCCCCACGAGACATGGGGCCCGGCGGACCGAACCCCCCGGCGAGAAGAAAATAGGCGAGAAGAAAATAAGAGCCCCCGGGCGCCTCCCATTGAGGGGACCGGCTGGACAAGGCCGGTCAGCCCGGGGGTCCGGTGTCTGCCGTGTATTAGCCAACCGCCGCCAGATGCGGCGCCCTTGTCTGGGAGCTACACGGGACGGCGGCTAGCTGACAGCTACCTCGCGAGTCCGACATCTATGCATACTGTTGGACCACCTCCTTTCCCGCGTTAGCCTGAACGCTATGTCAGGGCACGCCGACCAGGCAAGCGCGTTTCGTCCCCGGGCTCACTAGACTCGCCTCATGTCTCAGTCATGGGACGCCACGCTGCGGGCCAGCGGTTATCGCGTTACCCCGCAACGCCAGCTTGTCTTGGAGGCGGTCACCAAGCTGGATCACGCCTCGCCCGAAGACATCTTCGTCGAGGTGCACCAGCGGGCGCAGGGGGTGAACGTCTCGACGATCTACCGCACGCTCGAACTGCTCGAGCAGCTCGGCCTGGTGACCCACACCCACCTCGGGCATGGCGCCCCGCGGTACCACCTGGCCGCCAAGGCCCAGCACGTGCACCTGGTCTGCCGCCACTGCGGCCGGGTGACCGAGGTCGCCCCCGAGGCCGCGCGCCCGCTGGTCACCGCGCTCGACGAGCAGCAGGGGTTCGAGACCGACGTCGGCCACCTCACCGTGTTCGGGACCTGCCGCGACTGCCGCGCCCCCACGAGCGCATAGCCTGGCCGGTATGAGTCGCAGCCCGCTGCTGGCCACCCCGGGAGCCGTCCCCGCCGACGGGCCAGACGCCGGGGTCGCGGCGCACTACGGCGACCCGTACGCCGAGCAGCGCAGCGCCGTCGGCGGCCTGGCCCTGGTCGACCGGTCGCACCGGGGCGTGATCCGGATCGCCGGCCAGGACCGGCTGTCCTGGCTGCACAGCCTGACCACGCAGAGCGTCGAGCACCTCGCCCCTGGCGACACCGCGGAGGCGCTGATCCTCAGCCCGCAGGGGCACGTCGAGCACCACCTGATCCTGACCGACGACGGCGCCCAGTTGTGGGTGCACGTCGAGCCCGGCACGGCCGGGCCGCTGCTGGGCTTCCTGGAGTCGATGCGGTTCATGCTGCGGGTCGAGCCGGCCGACGTCACCGCCGGGCACGCGGTGCTCACGCTGCTCGGGCCCGGCGCCGAGACGGACCTGGCCGACATCGCCCCCGTGGCGGCGACGCACGCGTTCGGCACCGACCTGATCGTCCCCAGGGAGCGGCTGTCCGATGTGGCGGCGGCGCTGCGGGCCCGCGGCGGCGTTCTCGCGGGCACCTGGGCCTACGAGGCGCTGCGGATCGCGGCCCGGCGGCCCCGGTTCGGGCTGGACACCGATCACCGCACGATCCCGCACGAGGTGGGCTGGATCGACACCGCCGTGCACCTCAACAAGGGCTGCTACCGAGGCCAGGAAACCGTGGCCCGGGTGCACAACCTGGGCCATCCGCCGCGCCGGCTGGTGTTCCTGCACCTGGACGGCAGCGAGGACCGGCTGCCCGGCCACGCGGACCCGGTCGCCCTGGCCGGCCCGGCCGAGGAAGGCGCCAGCGCTGAGGAAGGCGCCAGCGTCGGTTTCGTCGGCTCGGCCGCGCGGCACTACGAGCTGGGGCCGATCGCCCTGGCCCTGATCAAGCGGACCGTCCCGGTCGAGGCCACGCTGACCGCCGGGGGCATCCCGGCGGCGCAGGAGGTCATCGTGCCGCCGGATGCCGGGGCGAACATCACGATCTCGCTCCGGCGGACAAAGGGGGACCTGACCCGGTCGCGCGAGTAACCTTTGGCTGGCCGGAACAACGTCGTTCCGCCGTGTCCAGGAGGTCATGTCGTCATGCTGCGCCGCGCGCTGCTGGCTGCGTCGGCCAGCGACCGGATCCGCCGCCTCACCACCACCACCCCGCTGGCCCGCGGCGTCGTGGCCAGGTTCGTGGCCGGCGACACCGCCGAGGAAGCCCTGGCCGCGACCCGCGCGCTGCTGGACGACGGGCTGCTGGTCACCCTCGACTACCTCGGCGAGGACACGGTCGACCCGCAGCAGGCCGCGGCCGTGACCGACGAGTACGTGAGCCTCCTCGAACGGCTGGCCGCGGCCGGGATGGCCGCCGCGGGCCGGGCCGAGGTCTCGGTCAAGGCCAGCGCGGTCGGCCTGGACCTGGCCGAGCACGGCGAGAAGACGGCGCGCGAGAACATCACCCGGATCTGCGCCGCGGCCGTCGCGGCCGCGACCACGGTCACGCTCGACATGGAAGACAACACGAAGGTCGACGCGACCTTGCGGATCGTGCGCCAGCTGCGGCCGGACTTCCCCGACCTGGGCTGCGTGATCCAGTCCTATCTGCGCCGCAGCCAGGGCGACTGCCGGGAGCTGGCCGTCGCCGGGTCGCGGGTCAGGCTCTGCAAGGGCGCCTACAGCGCCGACCCCGGCGTGGCCTACCCGGACCGGGCCGACGTGGACCGGTGCTACGCGCGCTGCCTGCGGGTGCTGATGGACGGGCCCGGCTACCCGATGATCGCCACCCACGACCCGCGGCTGATCGCCATCGCCGCGGCGGCGGTCACGCTGTCCGGCCGCCCTGCGGACAGCTTCGAGTTCCAGATGCTCTACGGCATCCGGCCCGGCGAGCAGCTCCGGCTGGCCCGGGCCGGGTCCCGGGTGCGGGTGTACGTCCCCTACGGCAGCGACTGGTACGGCTACCTGGTCCGGCGGCTGGCGGAACGCCCGGCCAACCTGGCCTTCTTCCTGCGGTCGCTGGCCTCGCGCGGCTGACAGGACCCGGCCCCCGGTAGGCTCCGTGAGGTGATCGCTGTCCTCGGCACCGGGAAGATGGGCGAGGCGCTCATGTCCGGGCTGCTGCGGTCCGGGGTGGTGACCCCGTCGGGGGTGCTGGCCGCCGTCCGCCGCGAGGACCGGGCCCGCCAGCTCCGCGACGCCTACGGGATCGAGGTCGCCACCGCGGCGGCCGCGGCCCGCCGGGCGGAGACCCTGGTGATCACGGTCAAGCCGCAGGACATGACCGGGCTGCTGGCCGAGATCGCCCCCGTCGTGACCGACGAGAAGCTGGTGATCTCGGTCGCGGCCGGCATCACCACGGCGTTCATCGAGGCCAGACTGGCCGGGGAGGTCCCGGTGGTCCGGGTGATGTCGAACACGCCGGTGCTGGTCGACGAGGCGATGAGCGTAATCTCCCCCGGCTCGCACGCCAGGGAGCCGCACCTGCGCCGGGCCGAGGAACTGCTGCGACCTGTGGGAAAGGTGCTGCGGATCCCCGAATCCCAGCAGGACGCGGCCACCGCGCTGTCCGGCAGCGGGCCCGCCTACGTGTACTTCCTCGTGGAGGCCATGGTGGACGCCGGGATCCTGCTCGGGATGCCGCGGAGCAACGCGCTGGAGATGGTCAAGCAGGCCGTGTACGGCGCGGCGACCATGCTCCAGGAGTCGGGCGAGCATCCGGTGATCCTGCGCGAGGCGGTGACCTCGCCCGGAGGCACGACGATCAACGCGATCAGGGAACTGGAGAAACACGGCGTCAGGGCCGCGTTCCTGGCTGCGATAGAGGCGGCCAGGGACCGGGGCAGGGAACTCGCCGGCGGCTGAGCACAGACCGAGCGAGGGTCAAAAAATGGCAATGGAATTGAGGCCTTGCGCCGGGTTGCCCTTTTCCGCACAGGACTTACGCTGGAGACGGGCGTGACTGGTGCGCTGAATCTCATTAGGCGCGGGCAGCAAGCCGGAAGAGGGCTATCAATGGCAGCAGACGCAACCTCGCTCAGCGACGTAAGGTTCCTGACCGTGGCCGAAGTGGCCACGATCATGCGCGTGTCCAAGATGACCGTCTACCGCCTTGTTCACTCTGGTGAGCTGGAGGCGATCCGGGTCGGCCGTTCGTTCCGGGTTCCGGAGCAGGCGGTCAACCAGTACCTGCGGGACGCCTTCGTCGCGGCCAGCTGAGGTTCGGGGGGCATCAAGCGTCCGGTGTGGCAGCCGGCTGATGCGACCGGCCCCGGCCGAGGTAACCTGTGGCGTTGGCGTGTGCCCGGTCGCTGAGCGGCGGGCGTGCGCGTACGCATGCCCGTAAGCCAGGTCGCAGAGCAAGGGTGGACTCGTGGGCTCAGTCATCAAGAAGCGCCGCAAGCGCATGGCCAAGAAGAAGCACCGCAAACTGCTGCGCAAGACTCGCGTTCAGCGAAGGAACAAGAAGTAGGGATACGCCTGGGAGGGGACGTGAGCCAGTCCGGACCCGAACATGAGGGCGACTGGCCTAAGTGGATCACCGGCGCCGAGGACTTGCTGGTGCGCTGGATAGTCGGCGACCATGAGGTCGACGAGTTGGGGTTCGATCCGGAATTCAACACCAATGTGTTCATGCCGTTGTTCCGGCCCCTGTACCGATCGTGGTTCCGAGTCCAGATGCGCGGCCTGGAACACGTCCCGGCCTCCGGGCCGGCCCTGGTCGTGGCCAATCACTCCGGGGTGCTGCCTTTCGACGCGCTGATGCTCCAGGCGGGCCTGTTCGACGAGCACCCGCGGCACCGGATCCTGCGGGTGCTCAGCGCGGATCTCGTCTACGAGATGCCGTTCCTGTCCGACCTGGCCCGCCGCAGCGGGCACATCAGGGCTGACCCGGAACTGGCCGACCGGGTGCTGGCCGCCGGCCACCTGGTCGGCGTGTTCCCTGAGGGCTTCAAGGGGATCGGCAAGCCGTTCAGCGACCGCTACCGGCTGCAGCGGTTCGGCCGGGGCGGCTTCGCGGCGACCGCCAAGCGGGCGGGCGTGCCGATCATCCCGTGCGCGATCGTGGGCGCCGAGGAGATCTACCCGATGATCGGGAACTCCCGGCTGATGGCCCGGCTGTTCCGGCTGCCGTACTTCCCGCTCACGCCGCTCTTCCCGTGGCTCGGCCTGGTCGGCGCGGTCCCGTTGCCGTCCAACTGGATCATCGAGTTCTGCCCTCCGGTGCCGACCCTCCCCGCGAACGGCTCCGGCCCGGAGCCGGACGTCACTTCGCTGGCGGACCGCGTGCGCGGCATCATCCAGGACAAGCTCGACGAGTTGCTCACCGCGCGCGGGCCGGCCTTCGGCTAGCGATCGTCGCCGCCCGGAACGGGGCGGGCCACGGTGCAGTCATATAACGCTCAGTTATGTAACGCTCAGTCTCGGGGTGGGCTGGCTGGCCGACGGTCAGCCGCCGGACCGGCGGCGGTGCACGGCCGCGCCAGCCGCCATCCCGCCGACCACCGCCCCGGCGCCTGCCGCGATCGGCAGGGCGATCATCGTGACCCGGCGGCCGGAGCGGAAGTCGTAGACCGGCCAGCCCCGGAGCCGGGCCTCGGCCCGCAGGCCGGCGTCCGGGTTGATCGCGCAGGGGTGGCCGACCAGGGTCAGCATCGGCATGTCGTTCAGCGAGTCGCTGTAGGCCGAGCAACGGGCCAGGTCGAGGTCCTCGCGCCGGGCCAGCGCCTCGATCGCGGCCGCCTTGGCCTCGCCGTGCAGCAGCCCGCCGACGAGGCGCCCGGTGTAGACGCCGTCCGCGGTCTCGGCGACCGTGCCCAGCGCGCCGGTCAGGCCGAGCCTGCGGGACAGGATGCTCGCCAGTTCCACCGGCGTGGCGGTGACCAGCCAGACCCGTTGCCCGGCGCGCAGGTGGCGCTGGGTCAGTTCCCTGGTGCCGGCCCAGATCCGGTCGGCCATGGTGTCGTCGTAGATCTCCTCGCCGAGCCGCACGATGTCGGCCACCTTGTGCCCGGCCACGAAGGCCAGCGCGGCCTCCCGGGCCGCGTCGATGTGGTCGGAGTTCTCCGCACCGCGCAGCCGGAAGGAGATCTGGCCCCAGGTCATCCGGGCCAGGTCGCGCGGGCCGAACATCTTGCGGGCGGCCAGGCCGCGGGCGAAGTGATAGATAGAGGCGCCCCGCATCAGGGTGTTGTCAACGTCGAAGAACGCGCCGGCCCGGGGATCGGGAACCGGCGGCGGCTGCTCCACCTCGGCGGCCTCGGCCGATGCCTGCCCGGCCAGCGCCGCCTCATGCCCAGGAAGCCGTCGGGGCCACCGCCACATGTCCCCGAGCCTACCGGGAGTACCCATTGACCAGGCAGCACTGCGCAGTCGGGTCGCATCATCGGCGCGGGTCGGGCACCATAGTCAGCGATGTCACTTCACTTCTTGGTCGCGATCGTCGGCGCGCTGGTCGCCGCCGCGGGCACCGGGGTGCTCGGCGCGCGGTGCCTGCGGGCTCCGTCCGCGGCCCTGATCGCGTACACGGTGGCGCTGCTCGCGCTCACCGTGTCGCTCGGCGCGCAGGCGCTCGGCTACGAGGTCGGGTTCGGGCCGCTCGCCTTCCGGGCCATGGAGGTCGGAGCCCAGGTGCTCGCGCCGCTCGCGCTCGCGGCCGGGCTGGCCGAGGTGGCGGGCAAGAGCGTCGTGTCCAGGTTCGCCGCCTGGCTGCTGCTGAGCGGGCTGGGCATCGTCGCGCTGGTCATCTTCGCCACCGACCCGCTCAGCGCCGCGGCGTTCAGCAAGGCCTGGCCGCCCACGACGGTCTACTACCAGATCGTCCCCAACAAGCTGCTGGAGTACATCCTGGCCCCGGCCATCGTGATCGTCGCCCTGATCGCGATCGGGTCGGCCGCCTCCCGGCCGTCGCGCGATCCGGCGTGGCGGGATGCCGTTCCGGCCGCCGGGGCGGCCGGAATCGCCGCGCTGCTGCTGGCCGCGCCCGGCATCATCGCCCTGCTCGGCCTGAGCCTGCCGGTGGCCTCGCTGTTCACGCTGCTGTGCCTGGCGGCCGCGGCGGCGACCTGGTTCGCCGGCGCGCAGGTCGCCCGGCTCCGGTTCGACCAGATGCGCGCGTGGGCCGACCACGGTGCCCCCGGCCCTGACTGGGACCGTCAGCCCGCCTGGGCCGGGCCGGACGCCACCGGGGACTTCGAGCCGCTGGCGGCCGACGACGACGACGAATTCGGGATCTACCGCAACGGCTCGAACCGCAGCTCGCACCGCAAGCGCGCCGATCTCGATTACCGCTCCGATGTCGGCTACTCGGACTACCGGACCGGCGGGTACCTGGACGATGACAACCTCTACCGCGACCCGGCACCGCGCTACCAGGAGGAGCCGCGCTACGAGCAGGACCAGCACTACCAGGAGGACCAGCCCTCCGGGTACGGCGACGATGCCCTCGGGTACCGCGACGAGGGCCCGGGGTACCGCGAGGGCCCGGGGTACCGCGACGAGCCCTACCGGGACGGGGGCGGCTACCCGCCGTCGGCGGGCCGGCCTGCGGCCGGCCCGCCCGGCGCCCCGCAGGAGGACCTGTTCGGCCAGATC
Source organism: Streptosporangiaceae bacterium (assembly GCA_030050125.1). Next base: position 13,170 of record JASIJN010000416.1, read on the forward strand.
GCGATCTACACGCTGCTGGAAGACCGCGTGGAGGACTTCGACATGCTGACCAGGCGGGTGGTCAGGGAGGTCCGGTTGAACGAGCCGGACACGCTGGTCTACATCGTGCACGCGGTGCCGTCCGCGCCGATGCAGCGCATCCTGTACGAGGTCTACAGCGACCGGGAGGCGTACGAGGCGCACAAACGGCAGCCGTACGTCAGCCAGTTCGAGGCCGACCGCAGACCGTACGTGCTGGCGACCAACATCATCGAGCTGGGCCTGCAGCAGGCCAAGGTCTCGCCGCTGCCGTCGGTCGCCGACCTGCTCAGCGACACCGGGTTCGACCTGCTCAGCGACACCGGGTTCGGGACGCCCGGCTACGGGCCTCGGTCGCAGGGCGGTGGCAGCGGTGGCGGGCGCCGTGTCTGAGCCGCAGGGCCACCTCATCACGCTGCTCAGCCGGCCCGGCTGTCACCTGTGCGAGGACGCCCGGGCGGTGATCGCGCGGGTGGCCGCCGACCTGGGCATCCGGTGGCAGGAGCGGGACATCACCGGCTCGCAGGACGACCTGCGCGCCTACGGTGACATGATCCCGGTCACCCTGATCGATGGCGTACAGCACGACTTCTGGCACGTCAGCGAGCAGCGGCTGCGGGCCGCGCTGACCGGCCGGTCCAGGTAAAAACCCGGCAAAGCCGCGGGCATCACACCGAGCCGGGGAACCTCCCGACTTTGTGCAAACGTTCACAAGGGCGTACGGTCGTAGCTAAGCCAGTGCGCGGGCCGGCCGCCGGCCCGCGAGTCGCGGCGTCGATCCCCCAGGAGTGCCGACGCATGTCCCGCAGTTCCACGAGCGAAAACGGCCACCGCGGCATCCCGGAAGCGACGGTCAACCGGCTTCCCGTCTACCTGCGGGCCCTGTACGCGCTCGCGGACCGGGGCATCGCCACCGTCTCGAGCGAGGAGCTGGCCACGGCGGCCGGGGTGAACTCGGCCAAGCTGCGCAAGGATCTGTCGCACCTGGGCTCGTACGGCACCCGCGGGGTCGGCTACGACGTCGAGTACCTGGTGTACCAGGTGTCACGGGAGCTCGGGCTCACCCAGGACTGGCCGGTGATCATCGTGGGAGCGGGCAACCTCGGGCACGCGCTGGCCAACTACGGCGGCTTCGCCTCCCGCGGGTTCCGGATCGCGGCGATCTTCGACTCCGACCCGCTCACCGTGGGCACCGAGATCGCCGACCAGGTGGTCAGGAACGCGGATGAGATCGAGGCCGTGATCGCCAGGTACGGCGTGTCGATCGGCGTGATCGCGACCCCGGCCTCGGCCGCGCAGGGGGTCTGCGAGCGCCTGGTCACCGCGGGGATTACCAGCATCCTGAACTTCGCCCCGGTGGTGCTCAGCGTGCCCCCGGGAGTTGACGTGCGCAAGGTCGACCTGTCCATCGAGCTGCAGATCCTGGCGTTCCACGCGCAGCGGCGGGCCGTGGTCCGCGTCGAACGGGTGAACGGCTCGGCCGGGGCCCAGGCGGTCGCCACGTGAGCGTCACGGCGCCCCGTCGGCGAGCGGGAAGCCAGCGAGCGGGAAGCACAGCATGAGCGTCCTGGTCGTGGGGCTGTCCCACAAGAGCGCCCCCGTCGCGACCCTGGAGCGGGCCGCGCTGGTCGGCGACGCGCTCGGCAAGCTGCTCGGCGACGTGTTCCACGCCAGCGACGTCGCCGGGTCGTTCGTGGTGAGCACGTGCAACCGGGTCGAGGTCTACGCCGAGGTGGACAAGTTCCACGGCAGCGTGTCGGCGATCAGCGACCTGCTGGCCCGGCACGCCGGGGTGCCGCTGGCCGAGCTCACCCCGCACCTGTACGTGCACTACGAGGATCGCGCGATCCAGCACCTGCTGTCGGTGGCGTGCGGCCTGGACTCCATGGTGATCGGGGAGACCCAGATACTCGGCCAGGTGCGCCAGGCGCTGCGGACCGCCGGCGAGCACGGCACGCTCGGCCGGACCCTGTCCGACCTGGGTTCGCTCGCGCTGCGCGCGGGCAAGCGGGCGCACACCGAGACCGGGATCGACCGGGCGGGCGCCAGCCTGGTCAGCGTGGGGCTGGCCGCCGGGGCGGGGCGGCTGCGCCCGGACGGCCCGGCCGAG
>JASIJN010000417.1 GCA_030050125.1 Streptosporangiaceae bacterium
GGCTGGCGGCCGGCCGCCGTCCGGTAGGGCGGGCCGGCGTTCCTGGTGAACGAGCTGAGCAGCTCGGCCAGGAACAGCCGCCGGGCGGGCGATCCGAGGAAGTCGCGCAGTTCGGGCGCGTCGAACAGGGGCACCCGTTGCCGCTGGCCGGACCTCTCGGGCACGTGGTCCATGGATTCGAGTTCTGCCGCGGCGCGGTGCACCGCCACCGCGAAGATAAGGAACGGAGAGGCGAGCGTGGCCCTGGCTGCGGTCGCGGACATCTGGTCCGCGGGACCGAACACCGCCTCGAAGACGCGCGGGTCGCCGATGAGCCCGGGCAGCGCGTCCGGGTGGCCGCGCAGCCACGCCCCGCCCGCGGCCAGGCTGGCGGGCCGTCCGGTCTCCTGGGACACCGAGACCAGCAGCCCAAGGTCCGCGTCGGTCAGATGGTCCGCATACCCGCTGCCCACGAGCCCGCCGTCCGCCACTCCTTCACCATAACTCCGGTCTTGACGCGAGCCGTAGCGTTCAATATTCGAACAAAGCGTGGAGTTATATCGGGCCAGCGGCCGGGATTGACCGCAACCCGGGAACCGGATACGCATGGTGCCATGGCTGAGATCAACGAGTTCATCCGCGCCATGCCCAAGGCCGAGCTGCACCTGCACATCGAGGGCACGCTAGAGCCCGAGCTCAGGTTCGCCCTGGCCGAGCGCAACGGGATCTCGCTGTCCGCCGCGAGCCCGGCCGAGATGCGAGCGTCGCAGGTGTTCGACGACCTGACCTCGTTCCTGGCCGCGTACTACGAGGGGATGGACGTGCTGCGGTCCGCCACGGACTTCTACGACCTGGCCTGGGCTTACCTGCGGCGAGCGCATGACGAGGGGGTGCGCTACGCCGAGATCTTCTTCGACCCGCAGGCGCACACGAGCCGGGGCGTCGGGTTCGACGCCGTGATCGGCGGGCTGCGCCGGGCGGTCCTGTCCGCGCGGCGCGAGCTCGGCCTGCGGGCGCAGCTCATCATGTGCCTGCTGCGCGACCAGCCGGCCTCCTACGCCATGGCGACGCTGCTGCAGTCGCTGCCCTACCGGGACTGGATCGTCGGCGTCGGCCTGGACTCCGACGAGAAGGGACACCCGCCGGCCGAGTTCGCCGAGGTGTTCCAGCGGGCCCGGGCCGAGGGGTACCTGATCACCATGCACTGCGACGTGGACCAGGAGAACTCGGTCGAGCACATCCGCCAGTGCCTGCGGGTGATCGAGGTCGACCGGATCGACCACGGGGTCAACATCCTGGAGAGCGAGGAGCTGACCGCCGAGCTGAAGCGCCGCGGGCTCGGCCTGACCGTGTGCCCGATCTCGAACCGGTGGGTGACCGGCGAGCTGAAGGCGGCGCAGATCAGGCGGATGCTCGACCTCGGCCTGCGGGTCACCGTCAACTCCGACGACCCGGCGTACTTCGGCGGCTACGTGACCGACAACCTGATCGCGGCGCAGCAGGAGGCCGGGCTGACCGAGGCCGACCTGGTGCGGCTGCAGCGCAACGCGCTCGAGATCGCCTGGCTTCCCGCCGGGGTCAGCGACGAGCTGCTGGCCGGGCTGGACCGGTTCGCCGCGAGCCTGGTCGACCCGGCCTGACCATGGCCCGCTGGGTGCTGCACGTCGACCTCGATCAGTTCATCGCGGCGGTCGAGTTGCTGCGCCGGCCCGAGCTGCGCGGGCTGCCGGTGGTCGTCGGCGGCGACGGCGACCCGTCCAGGCGGGGCGTGGTGGCCACCGCGTCCTACGAGGCGCGCCGCCACGGCGTGCACTCGGGCCTGCCGATGCGGACCGCGGCCCGGCGCTGCCCGGACGCGGTGTTCCTGCCGGCCGACCGGGAGGCCTACGAGGCCGCGTCACAGCGGGTGATGACCGCGCTGCGCGAGCTTGGCTACGTGACCGAGGTCATGGGCTGGGACGAGGCGTTCCTGGCGGTCGAGACCGGCGACCCTGAGGCGGTGGCGCGGCGGATCCAGCGGCACATCAGGGCGTCGACGCGGCTGGAAAGCTCGGTGGGGATCGGGGAGAACCGGATCCAGGCCAAGCTCGCGACGAACTTCGGCAAGCCGGCCGGGGTGTTCCGGCTGACCGGCCAGACCTGGTTCGGCGTGCTCGGCGCGAAGCCGACCGGCGCGCTGCTGGGGGTCGGCGCCAAGACCGAGAGCAAGCTGGCCGGGCTCGGCATCCACACGGTGGCCGAACTGGCCGCGGCCGACGTGGCGGCGGTCGCGGCCCGGTTCGGGCCAACGATCGGGCCGTGGCTGGTCCAGACCGCCAACGGCCTGGGCCCGGCCGAGGTCACGGCCGAGCCCTACGTGCCCCGCTCGCGCAGCCGGGAGACCACGTTCCAGGAGAACCTGCGCGACTGGGGGCAGGTGCGGGACGAGGTGCTGCGGCTGGCCGCCCAGGTCACGCGCGACGTCGAGGCCGAGCAGCGGCCGGCCGTGCGGGTCGTGGTCAAGGTCAGGCACGCGCCGTTCTTCACCAGCACCCATGGGCAGACGCTCGCCTCGCCGACCAGCGATCCGGCGGTGATCGCCGGGGCGGCCCTGGCGGCGCTGGACAAGTTCACCGACCGGCGGCCGGTCCGGCTGCTCGGCGTCCGGGCCGAGTTCGCCGACTGAGCCGGTTCCGGGATTACGTTGAGGGTATGGCCGAGACCGGGGTCCGGCGGGCGGCCGCGCGTTCGTACGGGACAGTTCGTGCGGGGCAGAGGGAGGGCACAGGTCATGACCGACGCGAACGAGCCGGGGCCGAAGATCCTCGACCTGCCGATCGGCCTGGACGCCACCGGGATGCGGCAGGAGTTCGACAGCCTGGGCAAGGTCGAGGTGCCCGCCAACCGGTACTGGGGGGCGCAGACCCAGCGCAGCCTCGAGCACTTTGACATCGGCCACGACCGGATGCCGAAGGAGGTGTACCACGCCTACGGGTACGTGAAAAAGGCCGCGGCGATCGTCAACACCCGGGCCGGGCGGCTGCCCGCCTGGAAGGGCCGGCTGATCGGGCGGGTCTGCGACGAGGTGATCAGCGGGGCACTGGATGAAGAGTTCCCGCTGTATGTGTTCCAGACCGGCTCGGGCACCCAGTCCAACATGAACGTGAACGAGGTCATCTCCAACCGGTGCATCCAGCTGACCGGCGGCACGCTCGGCTCCCAGGAGCCCGTCCACCCCAATGATCACGTGAACATGGCGCAGTCGAGCAACGACACCTTCCCCACGGCCATGCACATCGCCGCGTACACGATGGCGACGCGCAAGACGATCCCCGCGCTCGGGCGGCTCCGCGACGCGGCCGAGCGCAACGCCCGACAGTGGGCCGACGTGGTGAAGATCGGCCGGACCCACCTGGAGGACGCCACCCCGCTGACCGTGGGCCAGGAGTGGTCCGGCTACGCCGGGGCACTCGGCGACGCGATCGCCGAGGTCGAGCACGCCACCAGCGGGCTGCTGAAACTGGCGATGGGCGGCACGGCGGTCGGGACCGGGCTGAACGCCCCGCCCGGATTCGGTGAGGAGGTGACGGCGGAAATCGCGTCCATGACCGGCGTCGCCTTCGAGACCGCCCCCAACAAGTTCACCGCCCAGGGCACGCTCGACCGCATGGTGCGCGCCCACGGCGGGCTGAAGGCCGCGGCCGTTACCCTGTTCAAGATCGCTAATGACCTGCGCTGGCTGGGCTCAGGTCCCCGCACCGGGATCCACGAGCTGATCTTCCCGTCCAACGAGCCCGGCTCCTCGATCATGCCGGGCAAGGTCAACCCGACCCAGGCCGAGGCGATGCTCATGGTCGCGATCGAGGTCAT
>JASIJN010000418.1 GCA_030050125.1 Streptosporangiaceae bacterium
TCCAGGCACATGAACTCGGCATCGATCTTGATAGACATGCTGCCTCACCTCCTCGGTGAGGCCCGGAAACCAGTGACTAATCAAGTGACTGAGCATCCCGGCCGCAGCGGACCAGGCTCGGCGCAGCCGGACACTGCGGGCGGCCTGACGTGCGACAAGATGACCCCTTACGACTGCTTCGGACGAGCCCGTCCGGAATGGCATGCAAGAGGTCAGGAGTTCGAATCTCCTTAGCTCCACCCAGGTCAGACGCCTAAATCGAGATCGAGAGCCCAGAGTCCCGGGCGCGGTCCAGCGGCGAAGTACCCCAACGATGGTCGATGACGCGATGCTCGGCATGTGCTTGGGCTGGGTGTGAAGCAGTGCTGGGCCGGCGACTGAGCAGCCGTGGCAGATTAGGGCGTTGTCTGGCACAGGATCTGACTGATGCTGAGGCGCGTTATCATGGGATATCACCTGGAGGCGCCATGACTGACGTGCTGATCCGTGACGTGCCCGACGAGGTGATCGCTGCTATCGACGCCAGTGCGAGTCGCCTGGGTCTTTCACGCAGTGAGTATGTCCGGCGTCGGCTTGCTCAGGACGCTGCCTCCGCCGGTGCGGGGGTCACCACGCAGGACCTGGCCCGGTTCGCTGAGGTGTTCGCTGACCTGGACGATCCAGATGTCATGTCGCGGGCGCGGCGGTGACGGACTGGCTGATCGACAAGTCCGCGTTGGTCCGGCTGGCCGCGAGTCCTGATGCTGAGCAGTGGGCGTCGCGGATCGGGCGGGGGCTTGTCAGGGTTGCGATGGTTACCCGGCTGGAGGTTGGGTACTCGGCCCGGTCAGGCGAGGAACTGCGCGCAGGTCTACAACGGCCGCCGCTTAAAGCGATGCCGGTGGAATACCAGACGCCGGTCATCGAGGACCGCGCCTTTGAGGTTCTCACCCTGCTGGCCGACCGCGGCCAGCACCGGACGCCGTCAATTCCGGACCTGATTATCGCCGCGACTGCCGAACTCGCCGGGCTGACCATCCTGCACCTCGACAAGGACTTCGAGATCATCGCGAGAATTACCGGCCAGCCTCTCGAACGGCTCAGCGTCGGCTGACAAAACGGCTCCAGACTGGGTCAAGCCCAACCTTCTGCAGTCTGCACACGTTCCGCCGTCCGCCTCATTGACCTGATTCACGCCGGGATCAGGTGTGACGGTCTGTCACATGCGGTCAGCGCGCTGAGCCGTTCAGCGCCCGCCAGGCGTCTGCCAGGATCGTCTCCAGATCTGAGCGGCGGGGTCGCCACCCCAGGTCGGTCCGGATACGCGAGCTGTCGGCGCGCAGCTCGTGTGGCTCGTTGGCGGGCGGTCCCCAGCGCACGGGAACCGGACGACCGGTGATTCGCTCGGCGGCCTCGATGACGTCACGCACGCTCACGCCGACGCCGCTCCCGACGTTGTAGATGCGGTGCTCACCGGGCTGGGCCGCGTCGAGCGACGAGGCGTAGGCCTGGGCCAGGTCGCCGACATGGGTGTACTCGCGGATGGCCGAGCCGTCGCCGTTGACGTTAAGGCAGTCCGCCCGGCCGGCGGCGACCAGGAGCGTCTTGGGGATGATGCGTGAGGTGTCCGCGTCGCCGTGGCCGTCCACCGCGCCGGCCACGTTGAAGGTTCGCAGCGTGACCGCGCCGATCCTTCCTAGCGCGGCTTGATAGCCGATCGCGGCCTCGGCGGCGAGCTTCGAGGCGCCGTAGGGATTGCCCGGCGCCGGTTGATGTACCTCCGTGACGGGCTGTGCTTCCGGGACCCCGTACACCGCGCAGGTGGACGCGAAAACGAGCCGGAGCGTACGGCCGGTTCGCTGTGCTTCGGCGTTCATGGCGTCCAGCACGTTCAGCGTGCCAGTCAGATTGGCCCTGAAATACCGGACAGGTTCCTCGAACGACTGGCGGACAGAAGTGAGCGCCGCGAGGTGACACACCGCGTCGACGCCTTTCACGGCACGTTCGAGCGCTGCCTGGTCGAGGATGTCGCCATTGCGCAGCTCATATGAGCCAGGCTTGGGCGTGCGTGCGAACCCGATGACCGAGTGCCCGGCTATATCGAGCTGCTGGACGACGGCGCGGCCGACGAAGCCGTTAGCACCGGTAACGAGAACGCGCACGTGTTCCGCCTTCACCCCTGGACAGGTGCCCCTTCTGGCCAAGTGATGGAAGCGTCAGCAACTCCCATCGTTCCTGGAGAAGGGGCTCTTCGAAGTTAACCGGGATCGTGTTGTGTCTGGCATCCAGCCCGGCTGCCCGGACGGCGGCCTTCCCGCAGGTAAGCTCCCCGGGCTCTGCGGGCCGCTAGGTCAGGTGTGGATCTTCTGATGCTGAGCCAGCATCTCGACGAACTTCTGGATCCGGCGCGCCCGGGTTTCCGGCTTCTTGGCGTCCTGCACCCGGTAGAGGATCGAGTACCGGTTCTGGCTGTCGAGAGTCGCGAAAAACTCCGCTGCGGCGGGGCTGGCCGCCAGCGCCACCGCGAGGTCTTCGGGCACAGTGGCGGTCCTCGACCCAGCGTAGGCGGCATCCCAGCGGCCGTCCGCCTTTGCGCGCTCGACCTCCGCCATCCCCGGCCCCCGCATTCGCCCCTGCTCGATGAGGGCGCTGGCCTTCTCCCGGTTGACCCTGGACCACTTGCTGCGCGGCGTGCGGGGGGTGAATCGCTGGAGCCAGCAGGAGCCGTCGAACTTGTCCTTCTGGCCGTCGATCCAGCCATAGCACAGTGCTACGTCGAGAGCCTGAGCGTAGTCCAGGCAGTCCGCGCCGCGTCCCTTCTTGCGGAGCTTCAGCCAGATCCCCGGACAGGCGGAATGATGAGCCGCGATCCACTCCTCAAAGGCCGCAGACGACGCGAACTCGATGACCTCTTCCTCGCGAGCCACGCCGTCAGCCAATCACAAGACGCCCGTGGCCGGAGCGTGAGCCGGCCAGGTGCGGGATCACATGCTGGCGGGACGGCAGCCGCAGCCGCTGCCGCGACGTTAAGGGTGTTCACCGTGCGTGAAGCCGCCGGGATCGCGACGGTCTCCCCGGCAGCGGCGAGGGTGGCGCGGGGCAGGCCGCGGCGCTCGTGCCCGAGCGCGAGGGTGGCGGCGCCGCGGAGCGCTGCCCGGCCGTACACGTCGCTGGCCTGCGGGGTGTTCTCCACCGCGATCAGCCGCCCGCCGGCGGGAATCCCGTGCCAGGCACCAAGCAGATCCGCGGCTTGCGCGATCCGCTGTCGGCTGGCCGGGTTCTCCACCCGCCGGCATGCAGCGTCGGGGCTACACGAGCCGTTCCCCGCAGCCGCGGCGATCACCTCGGCGCACGCCTCATGATCACCGGTGCGTACCGTCCGCTCTCCTCGCAGCCCCCGCTCGTGCCGCAGCATGTGATGGCCGATTTCGCGCGCCAGGACATGGCCGAGCATGAACCGCCGCAGCGAATCCCCGGCCACTGCACCACCCCGGCCCTGGCGACCCGGCGCCCGCCGACGCGAGCCAGGCACGCTCACGTTCCGGTAACGACGCACCCATCCGCCGGAGCCGACGGCCCCGTCGCCAGCTTAGGCCGCGGCCACCCTCGAGAAGATCAGGGCACCGTCTGCCTGACGTCGGCCTTGTCGGGGCGGCGGTGCAGCATGGCCGCCGGGGTGAGCATGTCCAGGCGTCGCTGCGCGAGATGGCCCAGGACACCCTGGGCGCGTGGGCGGCCGGGTTACGTAAGGTGCTGAACAGCCCCTTCCGCCACCGGGAGATGGCTGGCGGCCGGCAGCCTTGACTCTCACCTTGGGGGAGCCCGCACATTCATCTTGCCGGGCCGGATCGGCCCGGCGACGAGGGAGTCAGCGTGAAAGAGATCAGCATCGGAGAGTTCGCACGACGGTCCCGCCTTTCACTGAAGGCGCTGCGCCTCTACGACGAGCGCGGGGTGCTGGTGCCTTCGCGGGTCGATCAGGCGTCGGGCTATCGCTACTACGACCCAGCCCAGCTGGAGGAGGCACGCCTTGTCGTGATGCTGCGCGGGTTGCAGTTGCCGCTCGCGGCGATCAAGGAGCTGCTCGCGTGCGATCCGGCCGATGCGGCGGAGCGCATCGCTGAGCACTGGCGCGACGTCGAAGCCGCACACGATGCACGGCGCGAGCTAGCCGACTACCTCGTCAACCGATTGCGAGGAAAGAGGCCGGTCATGTACGAAGTCGCTACCCGGGAGATGCCCGAGCGGAGCCTGCTCTGTCTCAAGCGCGACGTCGACGAGCAGGGGAGGTGGGCGTTCGGCAAGGAGTTCATCGCGATCCTGCGCGAGCGCCCGCTCCCGAAGATCGAAGGACGAGAAGGCGCGGCGTTCTGCATCTGGTGGGCCTTCCCGACCGCCGACAGCGATGGCCCGATGGAATGGTGTACGCCAGTCCCTGGCGCGCAAGCGGAATCTCTCGCGCCGCAGTATCCCGAGCTGACTTTGCGAACCGAGCCGGCGCACCGGGAGGCGTTCGTCGCGCTACCGGATAGCGGGGACGAGGCGGTGCACTGGCATCTCGCTGGCGAGTCACTGCAGGCTTGGGCGGAGCAGCAGGAGCTGGAGCATGAGGGTGAGCGTCTTGCCCTCACGCCCGAAGACCTCGGCCTGCGCATCACCTATCTCGCCAGCGCACTGGGCACCGAGGAGCCCTACCGCGACATGGCCCTCCCGTTCGCCGTAGCGCGATGATCGAAGCCCACGGCCTGGTCAAGCGGTACGGCTCCACCACGGCCGTCGATGACCTCTCTTTCTCGATCCGGCCTGGCATGGTCACCGGGTTCCTCGGCCCGAACGGCGCCGGGAAGACGACCACCATGCGGATGATCCTGGGCCTGGACGCGCCGACGCACGGCTCGGTAACCGTCGGCGGCCGCAACTACCGCGACCTGCCGGCGCCCATGCGCGAGGTGGGGGCCCTCCTGGACGCCAAGGCGCTGCACGGCGGCCGCCGGGCCCGCGACCACCTGCTATGCCTGGCCCAAAGTAACGGCATCCCCCGCAGCCGGGTGGACGAGGTGCTCCGCATCGTCGGTCTGGAGGGCGTGGCCAGGCGCCGGGCGAAGGGCTTCTCGCTGGGCATGGGCCAGCGGCTCGGCATCGCCTCGGCGCTCCTGGGGGACCCGGCCGTGCTCATCTTCGACGAACCGGTGAACGGCCTCGACCCCGACGGCATCCACTGGGTCCGCACCCTCCTGCGGGCGCTGGCCGCCGAGGGCCGCACCGTGCTGGTCTCCAGCCACCTGATGAGCGAGATGGCCCTGACCGCCGACCACCTGCTCGTGATCGGCAAGGGTCGGCTGATCGCCGATACCAGCGCGGACGAGTTCGTCCGGTCAAGCTCCCGGCAGTCGGTGCACGTCCGCAGCCCCCAGGCAGCCGAGCTGGCCGCCCGCTGCCGCGAGGCCGGCGCCACCGTGGCCGGGCCGGACGCCGGGACCGACCCCGACCTCATCGAGATCACCGGGATGGACAGCGCCGAGGTGGGAAAGCTGGCCGC
>JASIJN010000419.1 GCA_030050125.1 Streptosporangiaceae bacterium
TTCGTTCGGCGTGCCAGTCTCAGTCCGCCGGGACGCCGTCGATGGAGAGCCGACCAGGGTGATCTGTACGCCTCTCCGCGCCACCGACGTGGCTGCACCCTTGCTCACATGCCGCGAAGGGCCAGCTCTCACGCCCGTCGCCTGCCAGTCCGGGTCGCCGAATCACAGCCCGAGGTAGAGGCGGATAGCGTCTCCCAGGCTGTCCATTTCGCCTGGGTGCAGAAGTCCGCGTCGTCTGTGCAGGCGGGGCTTGTCCACGGTAAGCAGATCGGTCGCGTTGACATAGCTCTCGTCGTAACCCCTGAGGCCAGCATCGCGGTCTATGCGCACGTGAGTGCTCGACGGTCCCTCAGTCCCGGTTATCACCGCAACCGTTACCGCGCTCAATCGCCCAATCAGCGCACTGACAGTGAGCACGACGACCGGGTGATCGCCCACGCGCGGAAGATGCGCATCCCACACCTCGCCACGCAGCGGCTCCACAGTCAGCCGGCGTCGGCTGGAATGACTGCCTCCGGCAACGGAGCCGGCCGCCCGCCATAGAAACGGTCGTACTCAGCAGCAGCTGCCATTTCCCGAGCGCGTTTGTGGACGAGTTGCAGTCCCTCCCGCACGACAGCAGAGATGCCCTCCAGACCGAGTGCCGGCGCGTCGCGCTCGATGAGCTCGGCAGCGAAGTCAGCATCAACGCGAGCTTGCATGACCACTGTTGCGCTAGCGGCTGAGCCCGGTGTCCGGCGCGACTTCCGCGAAGCGCGGCTGGGTAGTGCCTTGCGGTCAGTCGGAGGGCTCTGCGCGGCCCGCCGTGACTGCCTGCCCCCGGTTTTGCCCCGGAGATCTTCTGCACTCATGTATTGAGTTTGTCATACAGCAAGTAGGCTGGCAAACGCGATCTTGATACTGATCGCTAAGGGACGATGCCCCGGTACGATCTCGGCTCGCTGGGAGTTACGGACGTCCGCTTCTGCCGCTCTCGGTGTAAAGGTAGCTCGCGCCGAAGCCGCCGCGGCCGTCAGCAGGACTGCGGGGCTCCGGCCTGGGCCTGGGTCAGCCGCGTAGCCGCACATGGATGTGCCCGTCTGTGAACCAGTGAGGCGGATTCGCGGGACTGAGTTCCCGGAACGGATACCCGGCCTTCTGAGCGACGCGGCAGGACGCCGGGTTGTCAACGTCATGCACGAGCATGATCTGCCGCAGACTTGCCCCGGCGAACGCATCGAAGACCCAGTCGGTCACTGCCCTGACCGCCGCCGGAGCTACGCCGCGGCCGCGCGCTGCCACCGCGGTCCAGTACCCGATCTCGGCGGTCTCGCGCTCGCCGATCCGGCCCGTTTCCTCGCGATTCTTCAGGCCGACATTCCCCGCCAGGACACAGCCGCCGGCATCGTCTGCCTCGAGTACGGCGAAGCACAGCCGGTCACCGTCGCGCCAGCCGCGGTCCTGGCTCGCTAGCCACCGGGCCGCGTCGCGCTCGTCCATCGGCCCGGTCCGGTCCGCGCCGCGCAGCACGGTCCTGAACGAACGCTCGTCCGGTCTTGACCACATGCCACCCAGGAGGTAATCGCGGCTCATCTCGGCGGCCAGTGCCGTCATGTCCGCCGCTCGCCATGACCGCAGGACCAGCGCTGGCTGGCGGCCCACCGCCGACACGCACAACTCAGGCGAACTCAGCCCGTCTGTCACGCCGGGATTATTGCTGAACCACCGCCAGGGAACTCAACCCGTTTTCGCCCTCAGTGACGTGACGTCGGGCGAGACCCTACGGCGAGGGCAAACCCGAGCCTCCCCGACCGCCCAGCGAACGTCGGCCAATTCCCACTGGCTTGCCGCTGTCGACGGCAGAACTGCAAACTGTTCCCGACGACGGGCACCCTCATCTGCCGCGTTGAGGTACGCCGGATGGCGAGTGCCGTGAGGCTGCCGGGTCAGGCAGAACGCCAACCTGCAGCCCAAAGTGGCGGCCATGCGCGGCTCGCGGGCCATGCGCAGTGGATCATGGGTCTTCAGATCCGAGGCGGATGCAGGTCGCAGAGCGTAGTCGGCAGTGACATGGTGGTCACGCACACTGCCGCCGATTTGCGCCGCTGCGGACGCTCAGGTGGAACCTGCAGAGGCAAGCGGGAATGGGCGATCTGCGTGCGGCCAGCTGACATCGCTGCCGTTATCCAGGCAGGAATCGCGCACGGCGTGGGCGCCTGACCCGATCGGGCCATCTGGCGTGTTCTGGTGAATATGGCCTGTACGGGCGAAGGCAGGGCGCCGCCCGGCTGGATACCACTTGGTAACGCCGCGCGACGGGTCGGCCTGGGATCGGCCCGGTTCAGCTCCCGAGATAAGCCTGACCTTGATCGGCGGTAGCGCCGTCGGGATCCCAACCGAAAGAGCCTGAAAGTCGTCAGAAGGGCTGGACGCCAATGAACCAACCAGACCAGGGAGTCACGTCATGAAACTCACCATCCGGGCCGGCCGGCGGCTGGCTACCGGCCTGGGCCTCGCCGCCGCCGCTGTCTTGCTTCCTGCCGCGGCGCTAGCCATGCCGGGGAGTTCGAGCGAGCTGGCTCACCCGGCGGTCGCCCGGTGTTTCTCAGCCAATACGAGGGTCTGGATCGGGCAACCTGGCGACGGTGCCGCGGGAAGCAGCTACTTCCAGCTCGAGTTCAGCAACATCGGGCACGCGGCCTGCACCTTCTACGGGTATCCAGGGGTGTCCGCCGTCAACACGACGGGCAAGCAGATCGGGCGGCCGGCCACACACGGCGGGGCCAAGTTCCTGATCACGGTGGCGCCAGGCGAAACCGCGCACGTCGTCCTTCGTGCCACCGATGCCGGCGCGGTGTGCACGCACCCGGTGAACACCGTCCTGCTCAACGTCTACCCGCCTGGCCAGTTCAGCTCCCAGCTCGTGTCCTTCCAGTGGCAGGGCTGCGCCGGCAAGTCCGTGCTGTCCGTCGACGCGATGCACGCCCGCGCGGGCATACCCGGCTACTCGATCAGCTAGCCCGCCCTGGCCCGCGCCGCTCGGGGGCAGGCCCTCACCGGTCAGCCCCGAGCGATCCAGGGCCGGCAGGCAGGACCGGGTGCTCGCGCTGACAACCGGCGCCGACCGGCCACGTTGACACACGTCCCGCCGGGTGGTGTATGAGATGACCACCTTGACACCACCTCGCGATCGATTTCTATTTAAGCCCAATAGCCTCGATTATCACCTCATTCTCACTAAGCTTTATGGCTACAGCCTCCTAATGAGTCTTAGCGAGTTAGCGAGTCCGCTGCCAACTCGTGCTGAGCGAGCACGCCACCTGGCCAGCATCTTCGGCAAGCTCAGCCTCCCCTCCCGCGCCGCGGCCCGCTGGCAGAAACGGTGCTCGGGGAGGGCTTCGCCGACCAGGCGACTTCACCCGGATGTTCAAAGCGGCATGACACCCCGGCCGGTATGTGAAGCTCTGCGGGCTTGTACGGGTGATGGAGCCGGCCGGTCGCCACGAACTGAGCCGAGGGCAAGCTCGTCACGGCCCGTGAATGCATGCCAATGTCACAGATGCGCACGGACCCGCCGTTCGGCGGGCCTGCCGCCTGTTGAGGATCCGGGGCTCTGCCCGGCGCGGGGCTGGTCGTTCGGTGTCCGGTGCTGGAGATAGCCCGGGCAGGTCATGAGCGCCGGCGTGGTCCAGGCCGGGGTCTTTGGTTCTGGCGCAGGGCCGCA
>JASIJN010000420.1 GCA_030050125.1 Streptosporangiaceae bacterium
AAGGTCGACGACGACCTGCCGCTCGAGACGGTGGTCCTGGTCGGCTGCGGCGTGCCGACCGGCTTCGGCACCTCGGTCAACCTCGGCGGTGTGCGGCCGGGCGACACGGTGGTCATCTACGGCATCGGCGGGGTCGGCATCAACGCGGTGCAGGGCGCTTCGATCGCCGGAGCGATCAACGTCATCGCGGTGGACCCGCTGGCCAACAAGCGCGAGATCGCCGAGTCGCTCGGCGCCACGCACAGCGCGGCGGACGCGGAGCAGGCCCAGCAACTGATCACCGAGCTCACCCGCGGCGTGGGCGCCGACCATGCCCTGATCACCGTCGGCGTGGTCACCGACGACGTGATCGACGCGGCCTTCGCGGCCGTGCGCAAGCACGGCACCGTGGTCATCACCGGGCTGGCCGGACCGGGGAAGAAGAACATCCACCTGTCCAGCTTCGAGCTCACCCTGTTCCAGAAGCGGGTCGAGGGCGCGCTGTTCGGCGGGGGCAACCCGTTCGACGACATCCCGCTGATGCTCGACCTGTACCGGGCGGGCAAGCTCAAGCTGGACGAGCTGATCACCACCAGGTACCGGCTCGAGGACGTCAACCAGGGCTACACGGACCTGCTGGAGGGCAGGAACATCCGCGGCGTGATCATCCACGAGCACTGACCACGCCGGCCCGGCGGTCAGGACCGGGCGGCGGACTCCTCCAGGGCGCGGCCCACGAGCACCCTGGCCAGGTGCTCGCGATAGCGGCGGTCGGCGTTGATGTCGTCGGAAGGGCTGGTGCCCTCGGCGGCGTGGGCCGCGGCCTCGCGCGGCCCCGCCCCGGCCGCCAGCGCCTGCTCGACCGCGCTGGCCCGCAACGGGGTCTGGCCCATGTTGACCAGGCCCACATTGCCGCCCTGCACGGCGACGCCGACGATCGCCCAGTCGATCGCGCGCTTGGTGAATTTCTTGAACGCCCAGTTCCCCGGTGCATCTGGCTTGGGAAACCGGATCTCGGTCAGCAACTCGCCGGGCTCGAGCGCGGTCTCGAACAGGCTCAGGAAGAAGTCCCCGGCCGGGATCCGCCTGCTGCCCGACGGCCCGTGAGCGACCATCGTCGCGTCCAGCGCCAGCACCACGGCGGGCAGGTCGGCTGCGGGATCGGCGTGCACGAGCGAGCCGCCGATCGTCCCGCGGTGGCGGACCTGGGGGTCACCGACCTGCCCCGCCGCGTGGGCCAGCAGCGGCAGTTCGCTGGCCAGCAGGCCGGAACGAGCGAGCTCGTCGTGGCTGGTCAAAGCGCCCACCGCGATGTGGCCGTCCTGCTCGCGGACGTAGCGCAGCTCGCCGAGCCTGCCGATGTCGATCAGGACCGAGGGCACGGCCAGGCGCAGCTTCATCAGCGGCAGCAGCGAGTGGCCGCCGGCCAGGAACTTGGCGTCCTCCCCGTCCTGCGCGGCCAGGCCGAGGGCCTCGTCCACCGAGGAGGCCCGCTTGTAGGTGAAGGGTGCCGGGATCAAGCGGACCGCCTCTCGCTCGTCGCCGGGGCGGCGGCCAGCACCGCCCTGACGATGTTGTGGTAGCCGGTGCAGCGGCACAGGTTGCCCTCGAGCGCCGACCGGACGTCTTCCTCGGTGGGCGAAGGGTTCTCGGCCAGCAGCGAGACGGCCGCCATCACCATGCCCGGCGTGCAGAACCCGCACTGCAGCCCGTGCTCGGCACGAAAGGCGGCCTGCACCGGATGCATCTCGCCGGAGCCGTCGGCCAGGCCCTCGACGGTGGTGACCTCGTACCCGTCGGCCTGGGCGGCGAGCACCGTGCAGGACTTGACCGACTTGCCGTCCAGCAGGACCGTGCACGCACCGCAGGACGTGGTGTCGCAGCCGACGTTGGTCGCGGTGAGGTTCGCGACCTCGCGCAGGAAGTGCACGAGCAGGGTGCGGTCGGCCACCTCCGCCTCGACCTGGCTGCCGTTCACGGTCACGATGACCTTCACTGTCCCACTCCGCTCTCTTGCGCTTCGGTGATCGCGGCCCAGACCCTGGCCGGCGTGGCCGGCATGTCGATGTGCCGGACGCCGAGGTGGCTGACCGCGTCGATGACGGCGTTCTGGGTGGCCGGGGTGGCGCCGATGGTCCCGGCCTCGCCTATCCCCTTGACGCCCAGCGGGTTGATGTTCGTCGGCGTCTCGCTGCGCACCAGCTCGAAGCTGGGCAGCTCCGCCGCGGTGATCGCGGCGTAGTCGGCGAGCGTGCCGGTGAGCGGGTTGCCGTCGGCGTCGTACAGCATCTCCTCGAGCAACGCCTGGGCCACCCCCTGGGCGATGCCGCCGTGCCGCTGCCCCTCGGCCAGCACCGGGCTGACCACGGTCCCCGCGTCGTCGACGGTCACGTGGCGGATCAGCCGGACCTTGCCGGTCTCGGTGTCGACCTCGACCACGGCCAGGTGGCTGCCGAACGGGAACGTCGCGCCGCCCCCCGCGTACTGCACGTAGGCCACCAGGCCGTCCGCCCCGGCGTGGGTGGCCACGTCGGCCCAGGTCCGGCTGGTTCCGGGGTCGCCGCGCACCTGCCAGGTCCCGCTGTCGGCGTCCAGTTCCATGTCGGCCTCGGCGGCCTCGAGCATGTCCGCCGCCACCCGCCGGGCCTGCTCCTTGACCTCGATCGCGGCCTTGTGCACGGCGACGCCGCCGAGCTGCAGCGACCGGGACGCGTACGTCCCGACGCCCTCGGGGATCAGGTCGGTGTCGCCGTGGATCACGCTGACCTTGTCCATTCCGATTCCCAGCTCGGCTTCGACCAGCATGGCCCAGGCCGTGTGATGGCCCTGGCCGTGCGCGGAGCTTCCGGTGTACACGGTGGCCGTGCCGTCGCCGTGCACGGCGAGCCTGGCGGTCTCCCCGGCCTCCGCGTCGGCGGCCGTGATCTCCACGTAGCTGGACAGCCCGATGCCGAGCTGCAGCACGTCCGCGCGCTCCCGGCGGCGCCGCTGCTCCGCCCGGAGCCCGGCGTAGCCCGCCGCCTCCAGCACCTTGTCAAGGGCCGCGACGTAGTCCCCGGTGTCGTAGGTCGCGCCGGTCGGCGTCGAGTAGGGGAACTTGTCCGGCGGGATCAGGTTCTTCCGGCGAACCTCGGCCGGGTCCATGCCGATCTCGGCGGCGAACAGGTCCATGGCCCGCTCGATCGCCGCCGTGGCCTCGGGCCGCCCGGCGCCCCGGTAGGCGGCGATCGGCGTGGTGTTGGTCACGACCACCCGGGAGGCGGTCTGCACGGCGGGAATGTCGTAGGGGCCCACCGCCATGAGCTTGGTGAGGAACGGCAGGAAGCCGCTCATCCGCGGGTAGGCGCCGGTGTCCTGCACCACGTCGAGCCGGTAGGCGAGGACCCGGCCGTCGGAGGTCCCGCCTATCTTGATGGTCTGCTCCTGAGCCCGGCCGTGCGTCATCCCGACCAGGTTCTCGCTGCGCGTCTCCACCCAGCGCAGGGCCCGGCCGGTCTTCCTGGCCGCCCAGGCGACCAGGATCGCGTCCCGGTCGATGCCGACTTTGGCGCCGAACCCGCCGCCCACGTCCGGGGCGATCACCCGGATCGTGGCCGGGTCCATGCCGAGCGCGCCGGCCAGGATGAACCGGGTGATCTGGGCGTTCTGCGTGCTCACCCAGTAGGTCAGCTTGCCGCCCTCGAAGCGGGCGGCAGCGGCGCGCCCCTCCATCGGCATCGGGGCGAGCCGCTGGTTCACGATCGTCCGCTCGACCACGGCGTCGCACTCGTCGAAGATGGCGTCGTCCGTGGCCTCACCGGACGTCACCGGGACATTCGAGTCGGTGCCGTCGAACAGCAGCGCCCGGCCCTCGAACGCGCCGCCGATGCCGATCACCGCGGGCAGCGGCTCGTAGTCCACGCTGACCAGCTCGGCCGCGTCCTCGCCCTGGTAGCTGTCGCCGGTGATGACCATCGCGACCGGCTCGCCGACGTACCTGACCCGGTCCACCGCCAGCAGCGGCTCCGACCACAGGCCGCCGATCGGCAGCGGCACCGCCTCGTTGATCTCGCTGCCCGGCTCGGGGGGCGGCGGGGGCGCCAGGTCGTCCATGTCCTGGATGGTCAGCACCGCGAGCACGCCCGGAGCCTGACGGGCCGCGTCGGCGTCCATGCCGGTTATCCTCGCGTGCGCCATGGGGCTGCGCACGAACGTGACCCGCGCCGCGTCGGCGAGCTCGGGCACTCGCAGGTCATCGACATAGGTGCCGCCCGCGGTCAGCAGCCGCGGATCCTCGGTGCGCACCACGCGGGTACCCAGGATGCTCATCTCTCGCTTGTTCCTGCCTTCCTGTGTCTCGCGCTCAGCTTGCCCGCCCTGCCAGGGCCGTTGGCCGCGGCGCGCTTAGATTCTGGCATCGGGCCAAAGGATTTTCAGCCTGTTCATCCCTTGATCACCACCTTCATGACCTTCGCCGGGTTGCTGATGGCGAAGCGGATCGCCTCTGGCGCCCGGTCCAGGCTGAACTCGTGGCTGACCAGGCGGCCGAGCGCCGGCGCGTTGCGCTCCACCACGGCCACCGCGTCGGCGAACTCCTCGTGGCCGCAGCAGCTCACCCCGAGCAGGTCGAGCTCCTTCTCGGTCAGGCTGCCGACCCTGATCGGCGCCTCCTCGTTCGACATTCCCACCTGCACCGCGCGGCCGGCCGAGGCGACCATCGCGACCATCGCCGCCGT
>JASIJN010000421.1 GCA_030050125.1 Streptosporangiaceae bacterium
CATCCGGGGCGAACTGGTGGAGCTGCACCTGCCGCTGGTGGAGTACCTGGCCCGCAGGTTCCGCAACCGCGGCGAATGGCTCGACGACCTGACCCAGGTGGCGACGATCGGGCTGATCAAGTCCATCGACCGGTTCGACCTCAGCCGCGGCGTCGAGTTCTCGACCTACGCCACGCCCACGATCGTGGGCGAGATCAAGCGGCACTTCCGGGACAAGGGCTGGGCCGTACGCGTGCCGCGGCGGCTGCAGGAGCTCAAGCTCTCGCTGACCAAGGCGATCAGCGATCTCGCCCAGCGGCTGGGGCGCGCGCCCACGGTGGCCGAGCTCGCGGACCACCTGCAGATGAGCGAGGAAGAGGTGCTGGAGGGCCTGGAGTCGGCGAACGCGTACTCCACGGTGTCGCTCGACGCGCCGGACTCAGGTGACGAGGACGCGCCGGCGGTCGCCGAGTCGCTCGGCATGCTCGACGACGCCCTGGAGGGCGTGGAGTACCGGGAATCGCTCAAGCCACTGCTGGAGCGGCTTCCGCCCCGGGAGAAGAAGATCCTCATGCTCCGGTTCTTCGGCAACATGACCCAGTCGCAAATCGCGACCGAGCTCGGCATCTCCCAGATGCACGTGTCGCGGCTGCTGGCCAGGACGCTGACCCAGCTCCGTGAGGGGCTCACCACCGACGAATAGCGCCGGACGGGCCGGTCAGGCGCCGCGCCCGGCGCCCGGCCTCACCCGCCGTCAGCGGGCGGCTGCGACGGCCCCGCGCTCAGGACGCGGATGCTCGGGGGAGCCAGCAGGGTCACGAACCCGGCGACCGCCAGGACCAGCCCGGGAATCCCCCACGCGTACCTGTGCCCTTGCACCAGGTAGATGCTCACGATGCCGACGAACAACTGGGTGAGCAGGGCCGGAGTACGGCTCCAGCTCTGGACCCTGGCCAGTCCCGCCGCGACCCACCCGAGCGCCACCGCGGTCACCAGCCCGATCACGGTCAGGGCGATGCCGCTGTTGACGTGGTAGGAGCGCCCGGTGCTCGCATCGACCCCGGCCAAGACCGCCGCGAGCAGCACTGCGACCGCCTCGACGGCCTGCGCCACCGCCGCCAGAGCCAGGACGCGCGGATGCCCCGGCTGCTCCGGCTCCCTGGCCTCGCTAACCTGAGCGCGTGCGCGCGCTCTTGATCGTGAACCCACATGCCACCTCCACGACCCGACTCCGGCGGGATGTTATCGTCCGGGCGCTGTCCTCCGCCGTCGACCTCGAGGTCGTGGAGACACGTTACCGGGGCCATGCCACCAGTCTGGCGGCTGCCGCCCGCGATGACGGCTTCGGGCTCGTCTTGACGCTGGGCGGTGACGGAACGGTCAACGAGGCGGTGAACGGGATCCTCGGCGACGGGGCGGCCCGCCGGGCCTGCGTTCCCGGCGGGGCGGTCGCGAACGCCGACAGCGTACCGGCCCTGGCGGCCCTGCCCGGCGGCAACGCGAACGTGTTCACCCGCGCCGTGGGCATGCCTCCCGACCTGGTGGACGCGACCGGACAGGTGCTCCACTGCCTGGCCGGGGGACGGAGCCGCCGGATCGGCGTGGGCCTGGCGGGCGACCGGTACTTCACCTTCAATGCCGGCCTCGGCCTCGACGCGGAGGTGGTGCGGGCGGTCGACGGCCACCGGGCGCGCGGCCGGGCGGCCTCGGCCGCGCTGTACGTGTGGATGACCTTGCGCCAGCTTTACCTGGTGACCGACCGGCGCCATCCCGCCCTGACGCTGGAGCGCGACGGCAAGCCCGCGGCCGGGCCGCTGTTCCTGGGCATCGTGTCCAACGCCTCGCCGTGGACCTATCTCGGGCGGCGCCCGGTCTACACCAACCCGCGGGCGGGCTTCGACTCCGGCCTGGACCTGTTCGCGCTGCGCAGCCTGGGGAGCGCGAGCCTGATGCGCACCGTGAGCCAGATGCTGGGGGACGGCAGGCCGCCGCACGGGCGCGCGATCCTGACCCTGCACGATCAGGCCGAGCTGACCCTGAGATCGGCCCGGCCGGTGGCTTTCCAGGTCGACGGCGAGTACATGGGCGAGCATGAGGTGGTCAGGTTCCGGTCGGTGCCCGACGCCTTGCGGATTATCGCCTAGCGCCGTTACCGACGCACCTCGGGCGGCAACCCCCGGCACGCCTCATGCCCGCAATGTGACTGATCTGACATAGAAATCCGCCTGAACCTTTGCCAAAGCCTCTTGCGGTTCATCGCCGACCTTGAGAGGGTTATAACGCTCCTGGCGAGCGGCGCACCAGCCATGCGCCCTGCTGGGCGGGTTATGCACCGCTGTGACCCAACAGCCTCGCCTGGGAGCCAATCGAAGCGCAAGTCTTTGATTATGACTCTCAGGTTCGGGAACTAAAGGTCCCGGCGTACAGCATAGCTCGTGAATTCCTTCACAAGCGCGACGGAGAGGGACCGGGCCCGGCCACGGTACCGACCTCACAGAGGAGTGGACCTCATGGACTGGCGTCACCACGCCGCCTGCCGTGACGAAGATCCGGAGCTGTTCTTCCCGATCGGAAACACGGGTCCCGCACTACTGCAGATCGACGAGGCCAAACAAGTATGCCAGCGCTGCGCCGTGATGGAGCCGTGCCTTCAGTGGGCACTGGAGAGCGGGCAGGACTCGGGCGTCTGGGGCGGTCTGAGTGAGGACGAGCGGCGCGCGCTCAAGCGCAGGTCGACCCGGGTCAGGGCGCAGGCGCCGGCGTAGCCGGTGCTGCGCCGTCCGGCGTCCCGGTCGCTGGCTGTACCGGGATCTCGACCAGCACCCTGGTCCCGCCGCCGGGCTGAGGAGTCACTTCCAACCGGCCGCCCAATTCGGCGACCACGAGCGTGCGCACGATCTGCAGACCGAGGCTGGCCGTCGAGTTAACGTCAAAATCCTCCGGCAGCCCGACCCCGTTGTCGACCACGGTCACCGTGAGCTGCCCGTTCAGCCGGTTGGCCGTGACGTCCAGTCTTCCGCACAGGGCGGCACCAGTAAATCCGTGCTGGAGCGCGTTCTGCAATAGCTCGGTCAGTACCAGGGCCAGCGGCGTGGCGATCGAGGCCGGCAGCAGCCCGAATTCCCCGGACAGGCCCGGCTTGACCCTGGCCTCGGGCGCCGAAACCTCGGCGGCCATCATCGCCACCCGGCGGGCGATGTCGTCGAAGTCCACGATCTCGTCCGGGGCGTGCGAGAGCGTCTCGTGGACGATGGCGATCGACCCGACCCGTCGCACCGCCTCCTGCAGCGCGGCGCGCGCCTCGGCGGCCTTGAGCCTGCGGGCCTGCAGCCGCAGCAGGGCGGCGACCGTCTGCAGGTTGTTCTTGACCCGGTGATGGATCTCCCTGATCGTGGCGTCCTTGGTCATCAGCTCCCGCTCCCGGTGCCGCAGCTCGGTCACGTCCCTGAGCAGGATCAGCGCGCCGGAACGCACCCCGCCGACCACGAGCGGAATCGCGCGCAGCTGCACCACCGAGCCGTTGCCCTCGACCTCGGTCTCCATGTGCGCCCGGCCGCTCGCCGCCAGCATCAGCGAGTCGTCGCGGGGCCCGCCGCTCGGGCACAGGCGCGCGGTCAGCGGCCCGAGCTCCGCCCCCACCAGGTCGGCGGTGAGTCCCAGCCTGCGGTAGGCCGACAGCCCGTTCGGGCTGGCATAGGTGACCCTGCCCGACCGGCCCAGCCGGAGCAGGCCGTCCCCGACCCGCGGCGACCGGACCAGGGTCGGCTGCTCGCCCGGGAGCGGGAAGATGCCCGCCGCCACCATCTGGGCAAGGTCGTCGGCGGCTCTGAGGTAGGCGAGGTCCATCCGGCTGGGGGTCCGGGCCGCGGACAGGTTCGTGGACCGCTCGATGACCGCGATGACCCGGTCGTCGTGGGTCACCGGGATGGTCTCGTGGCGCACCGGCACCCCGGTCGTCCATTCGGGGTCACCTTCCCGGCATATCCTGCGCTCCTCCATGGCCACGTCAAGGAACGGGCGCTCGCCCGCCGCGCGCACCGCGCCGACGATGTCGTCCGCGATGGCGGTCGGCGCGGTCACCGGGCGGATCTGGGCCAGCGCCACCCACCCGGATCCGTCCCGCAGCTGGGCCCACAGCACCAGGTCGGCGAACGACAGGTCGGCGAGCAGCTGCCAGTCCGACAGCAACATGTGCAGCCAGTCGACGTCGGCCTCGGTCAGGCCCGCTTGGCGTAGCGCGAGGTCGGTCAGCGTCGGCATGCCGCCATCATCGCATCCACCTGCAAATAGTCCGCTACCAGCTGGTAACGTCACCGCATGGCCGAGGACGAGGACAAGCCGCAGAGCGGCGCGTACGCGGTGGCGGCCGCCAGGCGGCACGGCGTGCGGACCATGTTTACCCTGTCCGGCCTGCACGTTTTCCCCCTCTACGACGGGGCGGTGAAGGCCGACCCGCCGATGCGGATCGTGGACGTCAGGCACGAGCAGACCGCCGTGTTCGCCGCCGAGGGAACCGCCCGGCTGTCCCGGGTCCCCGGCTTCGCCGCGGTCACGGCCGGACCGGGCGTGACCAACAGCGTGAGCGCGATAGCCACGGCCCACTTCAACGGCGCTCCCCTCGTGGTGATCGGCGGGCGCGCTCCCGACTACCGGTGGGGCTCGGGCAGCCTGCAGGAGATCGATCACCCGGTGCTGCTCCAGGCGATCACCAAGCGGGCCTGGACCGAACACGACAGCGCGCGGGTCGGCCCGGCGGCCGACGAAGCGTTCCGGCTGGCCGGGACCCGGCACCGCGGCCCGGTGTTCCTCGACGTGAGCCTGGAGGCGCTGTTCGGCCGGGCCGAGCCCGCCCCGGCCGCCGACGACAGCGCGGCAGACGGCCTGGACCAGCCCGATCCGGGAGCGGTCGACGCGATCGCCGGGTTGCTCGCCCAGGCCAGCCGGCCCGTGCTGGTGCTCGGCTCGGACGTGTGGCTGGACGGCGCCGAGCAGGCCGCCCGGGTCGCGGCCGAGGAACTCAGGCTCCCCGTGATCGCCAACGGGCAGGGACGCGGCGTGCTCCCGGCCGGGCACGAGCTGCTCGTGACCCGGGCCCGGCAGCTGGCCTTCGGCGAGGCCGACCTGGTCATCGTGGCCGGGACGCCGCTCGACTTCCGGCTCGGCTACGGCGAGTACGGCGGGAAGAACGGGACACCGCCCGCGAAGGTGGTGCACATCGCGGACGCGCCGGGACAGCTGGCCGGGCACCGTGAGCTGGACGGCGCCGCCAGCGGCGAGCTGACCGGGCTGTTCACCCGGCTGGCCGGCGCGGCCGGGCTGGCTCGCCCCTGGGCGGACGACTGGCTGCCCGGGCTTCAGGCCGCCCGGGATCAGGCCATGGCCGCCGACGCCCAGCTGCTCGCGAGCGACGCCGACCCGATTCATCCCGTGCGGATCTACGGCGAGCTGGCCAGGTTCCTTGACGACGACGCCGTGGTGATCGGCGACGGCGGCGACTTCGTCTCCTACGCGGGCAAGTACGTCGAGCCCCGGCGCCCCGGGGGCTGGCTGGATCCCGGGCCGTACGGATGCCTGGGCACCGGCCTCGGCTACGCCATCGCCGCCCGGATCGCCCGTCCGTCGGCCCAGGTGGTGCTGCTGCTCGGGGACGGTGCCGCCGGCTTCTCGCTGATGGACGCCGACACCCTGGTCAGGCACAAGCTCCCGGTCGTCATGATCTGCGGCAACAACGGGATCTGGGGCCTGGAGAAATACCCCATGAGGGCGCTCTACGGCTACGACGTCGCGGCCGACCTGCAGCCGCAGTGCCGGTATGACCAGGTGGTCGCCGCGCTGGGCGGGGCCGGGGAGCTGGTGACCAGGCCGGCCGGCATCGCCGCCGCGCTGCGCCGGGCGTTCGACTCCGGCGTCCCCTACCTGGTGAACATCGCCACCGATCCGAAGAACGCCTACCCGCGCTCCACGGCCGGCTTCTGACCCGGATCACTCGATGACGGCGATCAGGTCGCCCTCCTGAACCACGTCCCCCTCGGCCACGACCAGCTTCGTGAGCGTGCCCTGGCCCTCGGCGAGGACCGGTATCTCCATCTTCATCGACTCCAGGATGACCAGCGTGTCGCCGTCCGCCACGCGGTCACCCTCGGAGGCCACGACCTGCCACACGTTCGCGACCATCTCCGCGCGGACTTCGGTCACGCGTGCACCTCCCTTTCTCGGTCTTTCCTCCGGTCTTTCCTCCGGTCAGGGCCGCAGCCGCCCGACCACCGAGGTGTCGTAACGGCCGCTGGCGAATTCCTCGCTGTCCAGCAGCTCGGCGTGGAATGGGAGGTTAGTCTTCGGCCCGCGAATGCGGAAGCCGGCCACGGCGGCGCGGGCACGCCGCAGCGCCTCGCCGCGGCTGGCGCCGTGCACGCACAGCTTGGCGAGCAGCGGGTCGTAGAACGGCGTCACCTCGTTCCCGGCCGCATACCCGGCGTCGACCCGCACCCCGGGGCCGGACGGCTCGTCCCACTCGGTGATCAGGCCGGGGCTGGGCAGGAACCGCACCGGATCTTCGGCGTACACGCGCAGCTCCAGGGCATGCCCGTCGGCGCGGACGGATTCCGGCCGGAAGCTCACGTCGCCGCCGGCCGCGATCAGCAGTTGCTGCTCCACCAGGTCGATGCCGGTGACCATCTCGGTGACCGGATGCTCTACCTGGATCCTGGTGTTCATCTCCAGAAACACGAATTCCTGGCTCGCCGCGTCCACCAGGCACTCGACCGTGCCGGCGCCACGGTAGCCGACCGCCTGGCCGGCCCGGGCCGCCGCGGCCAGCATCCGGGCCCTGAGCTCGGGCGTGACCCCGGGTGAGGGCGTCTCCTCGGCGACCTTCTGGTGGCGGCGCTGCACCGAGCAGTCCCGCTCGCCGAGCGTCAGCACCCGGGAGTCGTTCAGGCCGAGGATCTGCACCTCCACGTGCCGGGCCCGCTCGATGTACCGTTCCAGCAGGATCGCCGGGCTGCCGAAGAACCGCTCGGCCCGGGAGCGGGCGGTCTCGAAGCCCGCGCGCAGGTCGGCCTCGTTCGCCGCGGCGCTCATGCCGATGCCGCCGCCGCCCGCTGCCGCCTTGATCATCACCGGGTAGCCGATCCGCTCGGCCTCCTCGACCGCGGCGGCCACATCCTTGACCGGCTCCCTGGAGCCCGCGGCGACCGGCACGCCCGCCCGCTCCATGAAGTTCCTGGCGTTGATCTTGTCGCCCATCAGCTCGATCGCCGCGGGCGGCGGGCCGACCCAGGTCAGGCCCGCGTCGATCACGCCCGCGGCGAACTCGGCGTTCTCGGCCAGGAACCCGTAGCCGGGGTGGATCGCGGTTGCCCCGGCGCGCCTGGCGGCCGCGATCAGCGCGCCGCCGTCCAGGTAGCTGCGGGCCGGCGGGGCCGGGCCGATCGGCACCGCCTCGTCCGCCTCGCGCACATAGGGCAGGGCGGCGTCGGCCTCGGAGTACACCGCTATGGCCCGTATCTCCATCCGCCGCAGCGTGCGGATGATCCGGCGCGCGATCTCGCCCCGGTTGGCCACGAGAACCGACTCGGTTTTCCGCTCGAGCACGCCGGGCAGCCTACTCCAGGCGGCTGGCGAGGCGCTTTCCGGCGACCTCGGTGAGCGCCTCGACCACGCCCGGGTCGTACTCCACGGCCGTGTCCAGGCGCAGCCGCTCCAGCGCTGCCGCGCTGCGGTCCCGGTCGGTGGATCCGCCCACGAGGTCGTCGAACGCGTTCACCGCCCGGATGATCCGGCTGCCGACCGGCGGCTCGGGGTCGCCGCGGCTGGGCCAGCTCTGGCAGCGCACCAGCTCGGCCACCCGGTCCAGCACCCCGGCCTTGCTGATCACGTCCGCGCCCAGCTCCGCGATGCGCCGCTGGTCCTCGCTGGAGACCAGGACGGTCGCGCCGCCAGGGATCGGGTCGGGCAGGGCGAGCTGGCCGATGTCGTGCATGAGCGCCGCGTACTCCAGGTCCAGCAGGTCCGGCTCGGCCAGGCCGAGTTCCCGGCCGACGGCCACGGCGAGCCGGCTCACCCGGCGGGAATGCCCGCTCTCGACGTAGCCGCCCACCTCGGTGACCCGGGCCAGCGCGCGGACGGTCTGCAGGTACGTGGCCTGGATGCCGGAGTACCTGCGGAACGCCACCTGGGTGACCAGCAGCGGCCCGAGGAACACCGCGAGCCCCGCCAGGCCCATGACCTCGGCCGCGAAAGTGATCATCATGGCCGAGACGCCGACCGCGGCGCCGAGCGGGAACTGCGTCCGCATCTCGTCCCAGAGCGCCACGGAGAACCGGGCCCCGAGGTCGTCCGCCCGGATCAGCGCGCCGATCGTCGCCTCGGCCAGCCAGCCGAAGGCCACCAGCACGGTCATCACCGCGAACGCGATCCACCAGTGGCCGGGGCCGCTGATGATCTCCGCGCCGGCGATCGGCCGGAACGCGAACGCCGCGCAGGCCACCGCGACCAGCCGGGTCGCCATCCCGGTCAGCCCGGCCGGGCGGCCGGCCGCGATGTGCGGCAGCGCGCCGACCGTCATGCCGACCGCGGCCA
>JASIJN010000422.1 GCA_030050125.1 Streptosporangiaceae bacterium
GCACACCGGGCCGCAGCACCAGGCCGCGCAGCATCAGCCCGGGCCGCGCCCGGCCGCGCCGCAGCATCAGGCGGCGCCGCGCCGCGCCGATGCCGGCGACACCGAGCGCACGAACCCGAACCCCTACCGGTCCGATCCATTGACCAGCCGGGATCCGTATCCCCCGCGCTCGGCCTCGCCGCCGCCCGCCCCGGCCCCCTCTGCCCCCTCCGCCGCCGGCAATCCCTACGGCAGCTACGTAACGCCGGGCAGCCATGCGGTGCCAGGTTACGGCGACTACCCGGCCGCGCCCGGCAACGGGCACGGGTCTTACCCGCCGCCGGCCGCGCCCGGCGGCGGGCAGCCCGGGAACGGCTACTGGCAGGAGACGTCCGATCCGCGCGACATCGGCCGCGCCGGGCCGGCCGACTACGGGAACGGATACCCGCAGCATGCTGAGCCGGACTACCCGCCGGACGGCTATCCGGCCATGGAGCACGACCCAGCGGGATACGCCGCCGCGGATCCCTACGGGCGCGAGGAATACGGCGGTTACCCGGGATATGAGGCCGGCGGCCGCTGACGATATGCCCGGCGGGCGGGCTTGACAAGGTGGGTCTGCCCGCGCCGAGAATGTGCCGACCCCGCAAGGCAGGTGAGATGCAGGACGGCACGCACGACCATGTACGCAGTTACCACTTGCACCGGCTCGCGACGGCGCTGGACACCGAGGGCTTCCACGCGACCGTGAAGACGACCTACCCGGCCGCACTGCATGTGTTCATCCCGGGCGCGTCCATGCTCGCGGAGAGCATCGACTGTACGCCGGGCACCGACGACGACGGCCGCCTGTGCTGGTATTACCGGTGGTCGTGGGGCGAGGTGCTGCACGACGTCGAGGATCCCCCGGGGGCGGCCGCGAAGATCGCCGAGGTGCTGGCCGCGCGCTGAACGCACACCGGGCGTGCCCCGGGATCCCCGGCATGGTCCCCGGGGCACCGCCCCACGTCCATGGCTCAGCGGATAAGGCCGGCCAGAAGGCCGCCGTACTGATCCTCTTCGGAGTCGCGCGGCGGGGACACGGCGGTGAGCCCTGACCCGGGCTGCCCGGTCGATGGCCGCACCGACCCGCCCTTCGGCCTGGCCGCCTTGGGATCGGTGGCGGCCGCGTCGGGCTTTGCGTTCTGCGCCGTCGGCGCCTCGCTGGTGCGGCTCGCGGCCGTCCTCTTGGCCGCGGTCCGGGGCCTGGTCGCGGTGCCGGCGGGCTTGGCCGTGCTGCCGGACTTCGCGGCGCTGCTTGCTGACCTGCCCGTGCTCCTGGTCCTGGCGGCGCCGCCGGCCGGCCTGGCCGCGGACCTGGACCTCGAGGCCGGCCTCGGCGAGGCGGCCGGGCTCGGCACCGTCTTGACCTGCGACATGGTCTTGGCCGCCTCCGTCAGCGACTTGGCCGCCGTGGTCATGGCCTTGGTGGCCGTGTTCATCGCCTGCATGGCGGTGGACATCGTCTTGGCCGAGGACGTCGCCTTGGTGGCCGCGGCGGTCATCTTGGTGGCCGCCGAGGTGACCTTCGTGGCCGCGGACGAGACCGTCCGCGCGGCGGCCGCGGTTGACGGTGCGCTCGATGCCGCCGGCCTGGCACCGCTCCTGCTGCTCCTGCCGCTCGTGGTGCTGGCCGTTCTCGTAGGCCTGCTCGCAGAGCGCGCGGGCGTGCTGCTGCTTGTCGACCTGGCACGGTCACCGGCCGGGCTGCGCCGAGCGGTCGTACGGGTCGTAGTTCGTGCGGGCACTGATCTCCCCCCATCTAGATCAATTACGGAAGTCCTATTCCACGAGCAGCGCCGATTTACACACCCGATGCCGTCGTACCTGCAGAACAATGGCCGCAAGCAGACGAAAATTGCCGCTAACTCCCCGCCCGATGCGGCCGGGCCGACGTGAGGTCGTGCGTCCTGGCGGCGCTGCCGTGAGCGGAATCAGCTCACCCGAATGGATCTGTCCGGCGGCGACGAACGCCGGGCCGGCCGGGCCTGGCGGGGCCCGGCCGGCACCCACGGCCGGGACGAGGCGGGCAACACTAGACCGTTAGGCCCCCCCTCGACGCCCGCGCTGGGCGCGGCGACCCGCTGCGCAGGTTCCTCGGCCGGCCGCAGCCCCAGCCAGCCTCCCCCAGGCGCGTTGTCGCCCCGTCCCGGCTAGGCAGAAGCAAACCGCACGCGGGCCGCGCCTGGCCACCCCCGAACTCCGGGATGCGCGGCCGCGCGGGCCGGTCCTAGAATGCCCGCTACCGCTGGCCGACGACCTCGGTGTCGCGGCCGTTCGCGGCGCGGCGGGCGCCGACGGCAGCAGAACTTCCCGGCAGGACGGTGATGACGGTCGATCCAACGCAGGCGGCCGCGCCGGGAGGCACCCCGTCGGTCCACGTCACCACGCCCGCAGGCCGCGTGATCGGGATTTCCGAGGGGACCCGGCTGATATTCGGCCGGGGGCCCGACGCCGACCTGGTGATCCCGGCCGGGCGCGGGCTGTCCCGGCGGGCGGGCGCGATCACCGCCTCGGCTGGCGGCGCGTGGGTGGCCAACATCAGCTACACCCACGCGCTGTACGCCGAGGGCGACGGCTACCGGATAAGGCTGCCGCGCATGGACGAGCCCGGCGAGCCGTCGTCCGGATGGTTCGTGCGGCACGGCACGGCGCTGGTCGGCTCGCGCGCGATGCTGGACGAAGGCCAGCCGCTGCGCCTGGCCGTGGCCGACTGGGCGACCGCGCCGGACGGGGCGAACGGGGAGGGCGGCCCGGCGCGGACCGACGGTGACGCGACGCTGCTGCCGCTCTACCTGGATCCGAACACCAAGCTCTTCCTGGTCGCCCTGATGTGGTGCCGTCCCTGGCTGATCGACCCGGC
>JASIJN010000423.1 GCA_030050125.1 Streptosporangiaceae bacterium
CCGGGACCACCCCGGTCACCGACGACGACACCGCCTACGGCTACGACAACGACGGGCTGATCACCTCCCAGACCGACACCCCGGCCCCGTCCCAGGCCCCCGCCCAGGTCCAGTGCTACACCTACACCTACCTCGGCCAGCTCGCCTCCGCCTGGTCCCAGGGATCGGCCGGGTGCGCCGCCGCCGGCTCCCAGGCCGCCGAGGCCGGCGCCGCCGCGCCCTACTGGGAGCAGTACACCTACAACAACGAAGGCGACCTGACCACCCTGACCTCCACCCCGCCCGCCGGGACCGCCACCACCACCACCAGCAACTTCCCCGCCGCCGGGACCCCCTGGCCGCACGCCGTCACCAGCCAGCAAGCCGTCACCGGCACCGCCACCGCCACCACCAGCTACACCTACACCCCCTCCGGCCAGACCGCCACCATCACCGCCCCCTCCGGCACCACCAGCGACCTGGACTGGGACGACGCCGGGCAACTATCCTCCATCACCCCCGCCGGAAGCTCCACCGCCACCGCCGCCTACACCTACGACGCCGGCGGCAGCCTGCTACTGCAAACCGACGGCACCACCAGCACCCTGTACCTGCCCGACGAGCAGATCACCGACACCGCCGGCACCATATCCGCCGTCCGCTACTACACCATCGGCGGCGTCACCATCGCCGCCCGCACCAGCAACGGCACCGTCACCTACCTCACCGGCAACCAGCAAGGCACCAGCACCCTGGCCATCAACGCCGCCACCCTCACCCCCGCCTACCGCTACTACGACCCCTACGGCAACCCCATAGGCACCCCCCCCGCCGCCTGGCCCGGCACCCAGGGCTTCACCGGCGGCACCACCGACCCCGCCACCGGCCTGACCAACCTCGGCGCCCGCGAATACAACCCCGCCACCGCCTCCTTCATCTCCCCCGACCCCCTCCTCAACCCAGACAACCCCCCCGACCTCAACCCCTACGCCTACGCCACCGACGACCCCGCCACCCTCTCCGACCCCACCGGCCTCACCGGCGGCCCGCCCAACATCGTCGACGGCGACGACGGCACCGGCTGCACCGGCAGCATCCCCGACTGCACCGGCCCCGGCGGCGGAGGCGGCGGAGGCCTGTCCACCTACGAATCCACCGCCACCCAGCAGGCCTACCACGGCTACCTCGCCATGCTCACCGACGACTTCCACTACAAAGTGCAACCCTGGATCCAGTGGAAAGCGCTGAACATGGCCTGCGCCGCCACCGGATGCGCCCCCGGACTCGCCAGCCTCGCCTCCTACGAAGCCAGCCAGACCTGGATCGCAACCCGCACCGCGCAACGCGCCGCCCCCAAACCCCCCCTCTGGGAAGTCCTGCTCAAAATCTATGCCGCCGTCGGCATAGCCGCCGTCCTCGGTGAGGCAATAGAGACCGTCCTCCCCACCACAACCGAGCTGGAAGCCCTCTTCGACAACGTCGGCGACTTGATGAACGCCTTCACCGACGGGGTCCGCTACACGTGGGCTGCCGTCACGAACTCACAGGTGGGGATGGATTACGAAGCCTTTATGGACGACCCCGCCGGGGTGTTCGGAAAGGATTGGCCACTTTTTTGGAGAGGTGCTCTTAGAATTCTGATTCCCAATATAGCTCTAAACATCGTTAGTGCCTGGTGCGGCGATACATTGTCGGCGCCATTTTCCTACGCATGCAAAACTGTCGCCATTGGCTCGGAATGGATGATAGGCCTTAGTGCGGTCTGGGGACCCTTTGCTCTTGAAAACAAGTTCCTGGGCGTCCTGCAAGCTGGTATCTTTGGCGGCGCCACGACCGATCCTGCGTTCTGGTTCTCCAACTGGTATGAGACGCACAAGAATCAATGACAGAAATGTATTCGCGGAATTGCCGTGCTGCCGTCGTGGGCGATCGGCGTGAGGTGGGCGCTGCCCGCGCCCTGTCTGGTGACGGGTGTGATCCGCCCGGGGACCGGGGCGGCGCGGGCATGGAGTTCGGGCTGCTGGGGCCGCTGCTGGTGCGGTCGGGTGACCGGATGATATCGATCTCGGCGGCCCGGCAGCGAGTGCTGCTGGCCGGGCTGCTGCTGAGCGCCAACCGGGTGGTGCCGCTCGATGAGCTGTCCGATTTCCTGTGGGGAGATCGCCCGCCGCCGACGGCGCGGGTGACTCTTCAGAACTACGTGAAGCGGCTGCGCCGGGCGCTGGGGGATGCCAGTCATTCCCGGATCGTCACCCACTCGAGTGGTTACCTGATCAGGGTCGGCCCCGACGAGCTGGACGTCACCCGTTTCCAGACCCTTCAGGACGAGGCCCGCGCCGCCGCGCGGCGGGGGGAGTGGCACCTGGTCTCGGCCCGGTTGCACCGGGCAATGGCCTTGTGGCGTGGCGCGCCGCTGGCGGATGTCGCGTCTGACCGGCTGGCGGCGCGCGTGACGCCGCGGCTGGCCGAGTTGCGGCTGCAGGCGCTGGAGGCCCGGGTCGACGCCGATGTCCGCCTGGGCCTGCACGACGAGGTGCTGGGTGAGCTCGTGCAGCTGGTCGCCGGGCATCCGGCGCGCGAGCGGCTGCACGCGCTGCTGATGCTCGCGCTGTACCGGGCGGGCAGGCGGGGGGAAGCCCTCGCCGCCTACCGGCAGGCACGCCAGTTGCTGATCGCGGAGTTCGGGCTGGAGCCAGGACCCGAGCTGCGCCGGGTGCACCAGCAGATCCTCGCCGCCGACCCGTGCCTGCATGCCGGCCTGCGCGCGGCGGCGCCCATGGTGCCTTAGGCCTGGCGCCCGGCGATGCCGTCCAGGGCGGTGTCCACCACGTCGCGGACGAAGCGGTCGCTGAGCGGGGCGTGGCCGTGCAGCAGCCGGTGGTACAGCGGGCCGTACAGCATGTCGAGCGCGACCTCGATCTTGGTGTCGGCCGGGATCTCGCCCCGCTCGATCGCCCGGCGAAAAACCTCGCGCGCCTGGCCGCGGCGCGGCTCGACGAACCGGGCCCGGTACTGCGCGGCGAACCCCGGGTCGGCCTGCGCCTGCGAGATCAGCCCGGCGATCACCCGGCCATAGGGTCGGCTGCCGGCCAGCCTGGCCCACGGGCGCAGCAGCGCCAGCAGGTCGCCGCGCAGCGAGCCGGTATCGCGCGCCGTCGGGGTGGCGGCCGCCCACTCGCTGAACAGCGCGTCGAGCGCCAGCGTCTCCTTGGTGGGCCACCAGCGGTAGATCGTGGCCTTGCTGACCCCCGCCCTCTCGGCCACGGCATCCATGCTCACCCCGGACAGGCCGCGGTCCAGCAGCAGGTCCGCGGCCGCCTCGAGGATGGCCACGCGGGCCTTTTCGCTGCGGGGCCGCCCGCGCCTGGGCGTGGCCGGGTCGTTCACCGTGCGCCCCGGCCATGATCGGGATCCCGAACGTCACGCCCCGGGGCGGGCCCGGTCCCGCGACGGCTTTGCTTGCACTGCATTAGATGGACATCGAACCATGGTTGTCCAGGCAGGTCGAGCAGCCCGCGCCGCAGGCGCTCCTCGCGGTCGCCCGGCGGCTCAGATGTCCGGACGGGTCAGCGTCATCCCGGTGAATCTGATCTCGCCGCCGCCCCTCGTCCGATACCATTGCCAGCGCTTTACTTCGCCTTAACGATTGCTTGACCATTTCGCGCAGTTGCGCGCCAAGGTCGAATCGGGTGTCAGGTTGACATCGCACGCCACGGCAGACCGGGTTCCGGTCACCAGGAAGCGGGCCCGTGGGGCCCGCCGTCCCCGCGTCTACCTGCACGTCGGGGAGCCGAAGACCGGCACGACGTTCCTGCAGCACGTCATGTGGGGCAACCGCGACCAGCTGGCCGCCCGGGGGCTGCTCCTGCCCGGATACACCCGGCGAGATCATTCCCGGGCCAGCCGGGACCTGCGCGAGACCCTACGGCCGGCCTGCGACCCCGCCGACACCTGGGTCGGCGAGTGGGACGTGCTGGCGGGCCAGGCGCTGTGTGCCCGCGAGGCGGCGGTCGTCTCCGACGAGGTGCTGGCCGCGTGCACTCCCGAGCAGGCCGAGCGGGCCGTCCGGTCGCTGCAGCCGGCCCAGGTGCACGTCGTTCTCACCGTTCGGGACTTCGCGACCCTGCTGGCGGCCGAGTGGCAGGAGGAGGTCAAGTGCCGCGGGACCGTGCCCTGGGAGAGCTGGCTCGCGGAGGTAAGGGACGCCGAGCCGACCGCCGACCGCCGCGACGTGTCGTGGTTCTGGAAGATCCACGACACGCTGGCCATCCTCGAGATGTGGTCGCGGCACATCCCGCCCGACCAGGTGCACGTGGTGATCATGCCGCGGCAGGGCCAGAGCGAGGAGCTCTGGGCCCGGTTCGCCGAGGTTCTCGGGATCGACCCCGGCGGCATCGACCTGGACGGGGCGCGCAGCAACCCCTCGCTTGGCACCGTGGAAGCCGAGTTCCTGCGCCGCATGAACGAGGCGCTCCCGGCCGGGGTGCCTGACTGGTTCTACACCAGGAACATCAAGCGCATCCTCGCGCACGGCATCTTGAGCGCACGGCCGGGCCAGACGCGCCTGGTCCTGCCCCCGGCCTGGAGGCGTGGGCCGCCCGGCAGTCGCAGGCGCTCGCCGTGGGCCTGCTCGACTGCGCGTACCAGATCACCGGCGACCTGGACGACCTGGTCTCGCGCCCCGCGGCCGAGGAGTACGTCGGGCCCTCCGACCAGCCGGCCGAGGCGCTGCTGGAGACCGCCGTTCACGCCGTGGCGGGCATGGCGGACACGCATTACCGGCAGATCTTCGCGCCCCGGCCGAAGCGGGAGCGGCCGCGCCCGCAGCAGGCGATCAACAGGCTGAAGTGGAGCGTTCTGAACGGGCGCCGGACCAAGCGCCTGCTGCGCAACGTCAGTCACCGGCCGGTGGCGCGGCGCCTGCGGGTGGTCATCTGGCGGGTACTGATGCATCCCGCGCGTTACGGGTAGCGGCGCGTCACAGGCAGCCCGGGGCCGCAGGAATCGGGATCCCGGACGCCACGTCCCGGGCGAGCCCGGCCCCGCGACGGCTCTGCTCGTGCTGCATCAGATGGACATCGAATCATGATTGCCCAGTGGTCGCGAAGCTCAGATCCCGCTCAGCCGGGCGGGCCCTCGGTGAGTGGCGGGTAGCCAAGCGTGTTGTGCAGCTCGCTGACCCTGTGGGCCAGGTCGCCGGAGAGCTGAGCGGCCGGGAGTCCTGCTCCGCAACCGGGAGTGTCGATGCCAACCGGGGCACGCAGGGGATCGTTTACTTGTTCCAGCGGCGGGGTCGGGGCGGATACGCGGGGGAGGCCGAGGAAGGCACCGATGGCGGCGACGGTCGCGCCGTGGTCGAGGACGAGGTCCTCGTAACGGACCCGCAGGCACGACTGCGGGTGCGCCCGCTCGAAGTTGGCGATCGATCCCGCCTGGGCGATCCACCACGCGGCCAGCGCCGACAACGTGCTTGCCGGATGTGTCACGAGGTAGGGGGCGAATCCGTGTCCGGAGATGCCCCATGGGCTGGACCTGGTGATGGCGTAGAGCACGTCCGGGCAGGCGCGCTGCATGCAGATGAACCTGGTAGCCGGGAACAGCGAGAGGAACGTCTGTGCCGCTGAGGGTTCGGCCGTAGCGGTCTCGCACCAGCGCCGCCCCCCGGAGGGCACCGTGATCACGCTCAGCATCCCGGTGGCCAGCGCTCGCACGGACGCGATGGCCAGCGGCGACAGGGGCTGGTTTTCGCGGTCCTCCGCCCGGCGCCAGGTCTGCGCCGCCTGGTGGCAGGCGGCCAGTATCCCGGTGCCCTGCGTGCACGCCAGGCTCGGCTCGCGGGCGAGGATCCGCTGGACCTTACGCCCGCCGGCGTGAGCGTAGTTCAGCACGATGACCGGCGCGGACGTCGTTTCTGCGGCCGGACGGCCGTGCCGCTCCGGCTTGTGCCCGGCTGGCGTGGCCGGTGCGGGTGGTGCTGCGGGCGCGCCTGCGGTCACTGTCCGGCCTTTGCCACCGCCCGGGCGCGACCGCCGCCGGGACGGGCCTGACCCCAGGAAGCCAGCCCGAGCAGGTCCGCGAGCATCGCCGTTCGCGTCTCGGGCACGACCGGCCCGGCCTCGGCTTCCTCGCAGTAGCGCAATTCGTTGCGGCGCAGCGCCACCGACAGGTTCATCCGGCCGGTCATGATCTGCTGCCAGACCGAGGCTGACCCGATGATGTCCCAGTCGGTGTCGTCTCGCCCAGGGCTGCCGCCGTCGCCGCGATGCCCGTTCGCGGCCGGCGCGGGCCGGTGATGGTCATCGGCGGGAGTCACGGCACGCGAGGCGAGATCTACGCGCCATCGGGCATCCGGCCCGCGGTTGCCCTCCGGGGTCGCCACCACCAGGAACGATTCGGTGCCGCACGGCTCCCAGCGCCGAGCGAAGGCCTCGCCGGCCCGGGCGACGCCCTCGCGAAGCCGTTCGGCGACCAGTGGCACCAGATCCGGCATCTCGGCCATGCGGGACTGTCCGGCCCGCCGGGCCGGCACTTCCGCGGGCACGGCCCCCGGCTCCAGCGCCCTGGCCTCGGCCTCGCCCGGGGCCGGCTCCGGCGCTACCTCACCGGCCTCGCTCTCGGTCGGCTCATCGACGATCGGGACGCGCAGGTCGTCTGGCCGGTCGGCGGTGCCCCACCGCTCGTCAACCGGGCAGTAGCCCAGCTTGCCGCACAACTCGTTCATCGCCTGCAGGTACTGCGGGCCGATCAGCCCGGCCGGGATCACCCAGCCGCGGCCAACCGAGTCGCTGTTGACCTGCGAGGTGTTCCAGATCTTGTAATCCGCCGGGCCGAACCGCTCCCGGTCCGCTGTGAACATCTTCTCAGCGATATCTGGCACCCGCGCCACGCCGAGGAACCCGAAAATGCCGTCCGCGGCCGCCTGGGGGTCCGCCACCATGTCCTCATACCGGACCCGGTAGCACCGGTCCGGGTGCTCCTGTTCGGCCGACGTGATCAGCGAGACGTTCTCCACCCAGAACCTAGCCATCGCGAACACCGAATTGCTCGGCGTCTCCGCGATGTACGGGTCGAACCCGTAGCCGCCAAGGCCCCACGGGCACGCCTCGATGCCCGAGGCAATCACATCCATCGGATGCCGGACCAGGCAGAGGAACTTCGACTCCGGCCACACCCGCGACATCAGGTAGGCGAACCTGGCCGTGCCCAGGCTCTTGTCGCAGTACCGCTTCTTGCCCCGGCGCAGCAGATACGAGCCCACCATCCGGTCCACCGTCTCCCGCACCCCGGCGATCGCCGCATCCGGGATATCGGGCGGCTCGTCGCCGCGGTTCGCCGACAGCGGCGCCCCCTCGATCAGCGCCCACACATTCGCCAGCTGCCCGCACAGTGCCGGGACGTTGGTCTCCGGCGGGCATGCCAGATCCGGGTGCGCGTCCAGCACGAACCGCAGCAGCGTCGACCCCGAACGGCCCGCGCACAGCACGAACACCGGATCCGAGGACGCGCCCCGCGCCCCTCCCGGGCCAGCACCGCTGCCCCCCGCGTCCAGATGAACCGCCGGC
The DNA here is from genome assembly GCA_030050125.1 of Streptosporangiaceae bacterium. The sequence goes on from JASIJN010000423.1 coordinate 7,542, forward strand.
CCCGCCACCCCGCTCGCCGCCACGGCATCACCCACAGCGATCTGACCCTCACCCACCGCCACAACCTCCGAACGTCTGCATCGTGCTGCGAGCCGCCACTTCAACGGCCGGGCCAGGCCAGAATTCAACTACCAAAGACGGCGTTGGTCGACGCTCCATAGGTTGACTTAATTTTCACGTGGATCGCTTCCACCGGGCTGTGCGGGTACCACGTGTGAAGATCAAAATCGTAGCCCGTCCACTTTCCTTCCGTGCCGCAGATCTTGGCATGATAGGTATCGACATAGG
>JASIJN010000424.1 GCA_030050125.1 Streptosporangiaceae bacterium
GATTGACAATCCCGAACGCCACGGCACCCCGGTTGACCTCGTCGGCGATGGTCTCGTTGTCCGGGTAGATATGCCCGCCGGCGTTGGCCTGGATCGCTTTGAGCCAGCGCAGCGTCGCGGCCTGGCCGTAGGCGCGCAGGTACGACGTCACGATCGGCTGGAAGTCGGTCTCCTGCGGGGCCAGGGCCAGCTTGCCCCGGTACTGCGGGTCGGCCAGCTGGCTCACCCTGGTGGGCAGCTGGCCGGCCGAGATCAGGCTCGGGTTGTAGATGAGCACGCTGACCCGGGCCGAGACGCCCACCCAGTCGCCCTGGGGCGAGCTGAACCGGGCCGGGACGTGGCTCAGCGTGCTGGAATCCACCTTGGACAGCAGCCCCCTGGCCTGCAGGCTCTCCAGCGGCGGCGAGTTCTCGGTGAGGAACACGTCGGCGGGGGAGTGCGAGCCCTCGGTCACGATCTCGTCCGCCAGCGTGTCCTCGTCGTCGCTGCGGACGTTGACCGTGATCCCGGTCGCCTTCTCGAACGCCGCGACCAGGCTGTCGGCGGTCTGCACGTGCTGGCCGTTGTAGAGCGTGATCGACTGGGCTGCGCCGCCGGCCGATCCGCCGCATCCGGCCAGCAGTCCGCAGCCGGCGGCGAGGGCGACGGCGGCCGCCGCCCAGCGGATGCGCCGCCTCATGAGGCCGCGCCGGGGCACAACGCGTCGACCTGCTTGCTCGCCGCCGTGACGGCCAGTTTGGCCGCGCCCGACGTCCCGTTGCTGGCGAAGAAGGCCTGGTAGGCGCGGGTCAGCCGGCCGATCGCGGCCCGCAGCGGCGGGTCCGGGGTGCGGATCTGCCCCAGCGGTAGGATCTGTGCCTCCGCGTAACCGACCGGATCGGCGGTCGGGTCGGGCCCGTCGGAGAGGACCGCGCTGACCTGGCTGCAGGTGGAGCGGATGGCGGCGGCGGACACCTGCCGCGCCGCCGCGGCCGGCCGCGACGCGGGCGCCTGCGACGCGCATGCCGCGAGGGGAGCGGTCAGCCCGATCAAGGTCAGTCCGAGCACGGCGAGTCGGCCGGAGCGGGCCGCCACGGGGTTTGTGCGAGTCGCCATAGTCTCCGTCCTGTCGGGCAGCCCTGCCTACGGTGAGCTTAGGCTAACCTAACAAACGTAGGCGGCCTCGCGCAGCCCGGGGTGCGGTCTGCTCGCGGAATCGCGTCGCCGGGCCCCGGGAACGTAACCTGGGAGAATACTGCGAGACCTGAGGTGAGGCGTGCGAGACATCCTGGACCCGATTTCCAAGTGGTGGGATGCGGGGGAGACCTTCGGGCTGGCTACGGTGGTGCGAACGTTCAGGAGCGCCCCGCGCGAGCCCGGGGCGGCGATGGCGGTCTCGGCGGACGGCGAGGCCGTCGGCAGCGTCTCGGGCGGCTGCGTCGAGGGGGCCGTGTACGAGCTGTCCAGCGAGGTCCGTGCCTCGGGCAAGCCGGCGCTGCAGACGTACGGCGTCTCCGATGACGATGCCTTCGCCGTGGGGCTGACCTGCGGCGGCATCATCGACATCTTCGTGGAACCGGTCGGCAGGCAGTCGTATCCCCAGCTTGGTGAGGTGGCGGCGGCCGTGCGGGCGGGCCAGCCGGTGGCCGTGGCGACCGTGATCGACGGTCCGGGCCGGGTGGGCGCGCGCCGCCTGGTCTGGCCGGAGCATGATCAGCGCGGGTCCTCGGGCACCCTCGGGTCCGGAGACCGGCTGGACCAGGCCGTGGACGACGACGCGCGCGGGATGCTCGCCCAGGGCCTGACCGCCGTCCGGCGGTACGGCCCGGACGGGGAGCGGCGGCGAGACGAGCTGTCGGTGTTTGTCCAGTCGTTCGCGCCGCCGCCGCGGATGCTGGTGTTCGGGGCGATCGACTTCGCCGCGGCCGTGGCCCGGGCGGGCAAGTTCCTGGGGTACCGGGTGACCGTCTGCGACGCCCGGCCGGTGTTCGCGACCCGGGCCCGGTTCCCGGACGCGGACGAAGTCGTGACCGACTGGCCGCACCGCTACCTGTCCGGGCAGGACGTGGACCAGCGCACGGTCATCTGCGTGCTCACCCACGACCCCAAGTTTGACGTGCCGCTGCTCGAGGTGGCGCTGCGCACCCCGGCCGGCTACATCGGCGCGATGGGCAGCAGGCGGACCCATGACGACCGGCTGGCCCGGCTCCGCGAGGCCGGCCTGTCCGAGGACGAGCTGACCAGGCTGCGCTCGCCGATCGGGCTCGACCTCGGGGCGCGGACGCCCGAGGAGACCGCGGTGGCGATCGCGGCCGAGCTGATCCAGCTGCGCTGGGGCGGTTCGGGTCAGCCGCTCACCACGACCACGGGCCGGATCCACCACGGTTGAACCCCGGCCCGTCCGGGCAACGGGCCGTCAACCCTGCCTCGATCCGAGCCGGAGCCGTACCCTGTCAGGCGTGCAGTCAGCCGAGCCCGCTCCGCCCGCCGTGCCGGCTCTGTCCGCCGCGGTCGCCGGGATCCTGCTCGCCGCGGGCGAGGGCAGCAG
>JASIJN010000425.1 GCA_030050125.1 Streptosporangiaceae bacterium
GGAGCCGCCCGGACTGACGCCACCGCTCCGGGCGGTGCCTGGAGGCGGCGTGCGTGGCGCATGGACCGGCCCGGCACGGCGCGGGTAGCGTGGTCCTCACCAGCGGAATTCTCCCGGCGAACCACCCAGGACCAGCGGGCTGACATGATTCCCGCCCAGGCGGCATGGCCGGCGAAGGGGAGGCTTGGCAGGGACATGGCCAGCGTGTACTGCATCAGATGCGGTCAGGAAAACCCTGAGGGGGCCCGCTTCTGCTCGCAGTGCGGCAACCCGCTTGCCCGTGGTGCCGGCGAGGGGACGACGGAGACCACGTCTATCATCTCCCTCGGCGGCGGCGAGGCCCCCGACGCGGAGTTCGGCGATGACTCGTACGCGGACGCCGGGACCGTCGACACGCTGCCGGCCGGGACGGCCCTGCTCGTCGTGCGGCGCGGCCCGAACGCCGGCAGCCGGTTCCTCCTGGACAGCGACCTGACGCTGGTCGGCCGGCATCCGGACAGCGACATCTTCCTTGACGACGTGACCGTCTCGCGGCGGCACGCCGAGTTCTACCGGTCCGGCAACCGGTTCACGGTCCGCGACGTGGGCAGCCTCAACGGCACCTACGTCAACCGGGAGCGGATCGAGGAAACCGACCTGACCGGCGGCGACGAGGTGCAGGTGGGCAAGTTCCGCCTGGTCTTCCTGCTCGGCCCGCGCTCGGGGGCGGAGCTTGACGGCGGAGGCGCGCAGGTCGGCGGATGAGCGCACAGCCTGCTCGCGCGTATCTCGGCATCGGCGAGGTACTGATCCGCCTCCAGGACGAGTTCCCTGACGTGAGCCTGTCCAAGATCCGGTTCCTGGAGTCCGAGGGGCTGATCGAGCCCGCGCGCTCGCCGTCCGGGTACCGCCGGTTCGACGAGGCCGACGTCGAGCGGCTGCGCTACATCCTGACCGCGCAGCGGGACCAGTACCTGCCGCTGCGAGTGATCAAGGAACGGCTGCTTCCTGCGACGGCCTCGCCGGGCGGCGCCGGCGACCATGGCGCCGTGGCCGGGCCGCTGACCCGCCGGCAGCTGCTGGCCGCGGCCGGGATCGAGGAGAGGCAGCTGGCCGAGCTGGAGGCGTTCGGGCTGATCCGCCGGGTGGGCCGGGTGTACGGCCAGGACGCGCTGCAGGTGGCATCCGCCGCCGCGGTGCTGGCCGGCTTCGGCGTGGAGCCGCGGCACCTGCGGGCGGTCCGGGCGGCGGTGGAACGTGAGATGTCGTTCATCGAGCAGGTGGTCGCGCCGACGCTGCGGCAGCGCAATCCGGAGGCCAGGGAGCGGGCGGACCGCACGGCGCGGGAGATCGCCGCGCTGACCATGCGGCTGCACGGCGCGCTCATGGATTCCGCGCTGGCCGAGGCCGGATTTCCGGGCGAGGGCCTTGGGTCGCCCAGAGCTGGGTATGGCACTTCAGCAGGAGGGGCCAGTGCCTGATGCGGGCACGTCCCGATAGCGGGTGTACGTTGACAAAGGGAGTGCCCTTAGACCGGGGTCCAGAAGTAAGGCAGCGCGTCAGGCGCACGTGAGGACGGAGCCGCCGTGAGGCAGATGGAGGTCGTAGGCGTCCGGGTCGAGATGCCCACGAACCAGCCCATCGTCCTGCTCAAAGAGACGCAGGGGGAAAGGTACTTGCCGATTTGGATCGGCCCGATGGAGGCGACCGCCATCGCCTACGCCCAGCAGGGCCTGGTGCCGGTCCGGCCGCTGACCCATGACCTGATGCGGGACATCCTCGAGGCGCTGGACGTTCAGCTGCGGACGGTGAACATCACCGCGCTGCGGAACGGCACGTTCTTCGCCGACCTGGTCTTCTCGAACGGCAAAGAGGTCAGCGCGAGGCCGTCGGACTCGATTGCGCTGGCGCTGCGGACTGGCGCCACGATCTTCGCGGCCGACGAGATCCTCGAGGAGGCCGGGATCGCGATCCCGGACGAGCAGGAGGACGAGGTAGAGAAGTTCCGTGAGTTCCTCGACACGATCACTCCCGAGGACTTCGGCCGGGCCACCTGAGCGGCCGGCGGCAGGCCGGCGGGTGACGGTTTGTCGTGACTCATGACTGTAACCGCGACGCGCCGCGGCAGATCGTTGACGACCTCGGCGCGCCCGGCCTACGGTTCGAGACGAGTACCCAGGGACTCCTGGTCCCGGGCCGGAGGTGCGCGTGGCGGTGATCAAGGGCAAGGGCCAGTCGGCGGGGGTGCGCGGCGAGGCGGCCCGCAGCCGGACGAGCATCTCCCGCGCCGACGAGCAGGGCCTGCTGTTCGGTGAGGAGCTGAGCGGGACGCCCGAAGACCTCGGCTACCGGGGCCCGACCGCCTGCACCGCGGCCGGGATCACCTACCGTCAGCTGGACTACTGGGCCAGGACCGGGCTGGTCGAGCCGAGCGTGCGCCCGGCCAGCGGCTCCGGGTCGCAGCGGCTCTATGGATTCAGGGACATCCTGGCGCTCAAGATCGTGAAGCGGCTGCTGGACACCGGCATCTCGCTGCAGCAGATCAGGACCGCGGTCGGCTACCTGCGCGAGCACGGGGCCAGCGACCTGGCCCAGGTCACGCTGATGAGCGACGGCGTGACCGTCTACGCGTGCACGTCGCCGGACGAGGTGGTGGACCTGCTGCAGGGCGGCCAGGGCGTGTTCGGCATCGCGCTGGGCCGCGTCTGGCAGGAGGTCGAGGGCACCCTGGCCGACCTCCCGTCGGAACGGGCCGAGGACGCGGGGACGGCGGCGCCGGATGAGGAGGGCGCCGCGAGACCGGGACCGGACGAACTGGCCCGCCGCCGGGCGCGCAAGACCGGCTAGCCGGCCGCGGACCGCGCCGCGGTCTGCCCGTTCTCGGCCCGCCCCGTCTCGGCCTGCTCCCTCTCGGCCTGCGCCGCCCTGGCCTCCGCCGCCTCGGCCTGGACCCCGGCCATGAACAGGTCGATCCCGAACCGGTAGTGGAACTCCTGGTCGTCGGGGCCGCAGGCCGTCATCGGGCCCGCGGCCTCGACCAGGCGCGGGTACCGGCTCGGCGGCAGCATGGCCAGCCGGACCTGGTTGCGGCGCTGCACCTCGGCCCGTTCGCCCTGGCTGAGCCCGGAATCGTAGTCCGGCGCGCTCATCACCAGCATGAGGCCGGTCCACAGCCCGTTGCGCGCGATCTCGCTCGCGTGCACGGGATCGAATCCGGCCCGCCGCAGCACGTCGAGAGCGGTCTCGGTAACGCGGAGCGCGGCCTCGCTGTGCAGCTTCTCGCTCGGGACCAGGACCTGGGACGCGCACCGGTGCGTTCGCAGCACCCGCACCAGCGACTCGATCAGGCCGCGCAGCTGCCGCGGCCAGTCCGCGGCCGGGTCGACGTCGGCGTCGATCTCGCCCCAGAGCCGCTCGGCCAGGCCGCCGAGCAGGGCCTCTTTGCTGCGGAAATGCCAGTAGAACGCCATCGGGGTGACGCTCAGCTCGTTGGCCAGCCGCCTGATCGTCAGTGCCTCGAGCCCGTCCGCGTCGGCGATGGCCAGCGCCTGGTCGACCACCGTCTCCTTGCTCAGCCGGGGGCGTTCGGGGTCGCCGTCGCTTGCCTGTGTGGATGCCATCACTTGACAACTATACGCCGTACAAGGCACGATGCTCAAGGATGTACAACGTATAGGAGCGACGTATAGGTACGCCGTATGGGAACGACGTACATGACGACTCTGAGGAGAGCCAGATGTCCAGACGCTGGTGGAGCCTGGTGGCCGTTGGGCTCGCCACCTTCATGACCTATCTCGACAACAACGTGACCAACGTCGCGATCCCCACCATCCAGCGCAGCCTGCACCTGTCGATCGCGGGCCTGGAGTGGGTGGTCAGCAGCTACATCCTGGTCTTTGCCGCGCTGCTGCTGGTCGGGGGCAGGCTGGCCGACGTGTTCGGGCGGCGCCGGCTGTTCCTCATCGGGCTGACGATCTTCACCGCCGCCTCGCTGGGCGCCGGGCTGGCCGGCAGCGGCGCCGTCCTGATCGGGATGCGGCTGGTCCAGGGCCTGGGCGCCGCGCTGCTGGTGCCGACCACGCTGGCGATCATCGTGGCCACCTTCCACGACGCCAGGGAACGGACCACCGCCGTCGGGGTGTGGACCGCGATCGGCGCGATGGCGCTGGCGTTCGGGCCCCTGATCGGCGGGCTGATCAGCCAGCACCTGCACTGGGGCTGGATCTTCTTCATCAACGTGCCGGTCGGCGCGATCACGTTCGCCATCGCGCTGCTCGCGGTCGGGGAGTCGCGGGACGCCTCGGCGACCCGCCATCTGGACGTGCCCGGCCTGACCGCGTCGGTCGTCGCGCTGTTCTCGCTGGTCTACGCGCTGATCGAGGGCCACGACAAGGGCTGGACCTCGGGCCTGATCCTCGGCGCGTTCGCGCTGGCCGCCCTGGCGGGCGCGGTGTTCATGCTGATCGAGGTCCGCTCGGCGCGGCCGATGATCCCGCTCGGGCTGCTGCGCTCCCGGGTGTTCGGCGGCGGCACCGGCACCATGATGCTGTGGGCGTTCGGGATCTTCGGTATCTACTTCTTCACCTCGATCTACCTGCAAGACGTGCTCGGGTTCTCGCCGACCATGGCCGGGCTGGCGTTCCTGCCCATGGCGCTGTGCATGGCGCTGTTCGCCGGGCTCGCCGGGCCGCTGGCCGCGCGGGCCGGGGCGCACCGGGTGGTCGCGCTCGGGCTGGTGCTCGAGGCGATCGGCCTGTACCTGTTCTGGCGGCTGGGCGCGGGCGCGACGTTCGCCAGCCTCATGCCGGGCTTCCTTTTCTTCGGCGCCGGGTCGGGGCTGATGAACGTGCCGCTGACCACCGCGGTGCTCGCAAGCATGCCGCAGGAGCGCTCCGGCATCGCCTCGGCCCTGCTGAACAACTCGCGGGAGGTCGCCGGGCTGCTCGGCATCACGGTGATCGGCGCCGTGCTGCGGTCCGCCCAGGGCGCCGAGCTCCGGCGGGGGGATAGCCCGGGGCTGGCGTTCATCGACGGCTACCACACGGGGCTGGTCGTCACGATCGCGCTGGTCGCGGTCGGCGTGGTCGTCAGCTACGTGACGCTGCGCCGCGCCCGCCCGGTCGATGACAACCCGGTCCCGGTTCCCGTCGCCGAGATCCGCCCCGCGCCCGTCCGGCTCCGCGGCTAGGCATGATCGAGTTAGCGGGGAGGATTCTCAGTTCTATTCACTGAGAATCCTCCCCGCTCATGGATTGGGGTCGTGGCGTCGGCCGGGTACGCGGGCGGGTAGGGCTCGGCGTAGTCGGCCGACCGGCTGACGTTCTCCCAGGCGGTCGCCTCGGCCAGCTGCCGCCTCGAGTACCTCAGCGCCATCTCGACCGCGGTCACTCCCAGCAGCAGATGCGAGGGCGGGTTATCGCGCTTGACGGTGGTCACGATGATCTCGGCGGCGCGCGCCGGGTCGCCTGCGGGACCGGCAGGGCTGCGGCGCATCATCCGGTCCATCGCCCCGATCGTGGCGTCGTAGTCGGCGGGAATCTCGCGCACCGTCATGGAGGAACCGGCCCAGTCGGTCGCGAAGCCGCTGGGCTCTACGACGATGACCTTGACGCCGAACGGCGCGGTCTCGGCCGCGAGCACGCGGCTGAAACCGTCGACCGCGAACTTGGCGGCCTGATAGCTGGCAATGCCCGGCGAGCCGCCCACCCGCCCGCCGACCGAGGAGAACTGCACGATGGTGCCGCCGCCCTGCTCCCGCAGGTGCGGGATCGCCGCTGTGGATACGTGGTACACGCCCCAGAAGTTGGTCTCGAACTGGGCGCGGAAATCAGCCTCGTCGCCGGTCTCGATGGGCGCCACGTTCGCGTACCCGGCGTTGTTCACAACGACGTCCAGCCGGCCGAAGCGTCCGATACCCGCCGCGACGGCGGCGCGCGCCGCCTCCGCGTCGGTGACGTCGAGGGCGAGCGGCAGCACGCTGTCGCCGTACCGCTCCGCGATCTCGCCGAGCTGTCCGGGCTGGCGCGCCGTGGCGACGACGCGGTCACCAGCGTCGAGGGCGGCGCGGACGAGGGCGCGTCCGAAGCCGCGGGACGAACCGGTGATGAACCAGGTCTGCCTCATGAGCTTCAGTAAAACAGCGCTGCCCGGCTCGGGTAGGCTCGGGTGCGCTGATGACACCGCCCGGGAGAGTCCCCGCGCAGCCAGCGGCGGGGCGCCGAAGGGGCAACATCCCCGGAACCTCTCAGGCATCAGGGACCGGGCGGGACAAGCGGCTCTGGACTCGCGCCCGCGGGGACAGAGGGGGACTCCGGCTAACAGCAGCACCGGCGCCCGGTGACGGGCCCAGGCCGAGGAGGCTCCCATGAACTTCGCGCAGCGTCATATCGGGCCGTCCGAGGACGATCAGGCCCAGATGCTCAAGACCATCGGCTACGGCTCGCTGGACGAGCTCGTCTCGGCGGCGCTGCCCGGGGGCCTGGCCGCCGACCGCGAGCTGAGCCTGCCCGGGCCGCTGACCGAGGAGCAGGCCCAGGCCGAGCTGCGCCGGATGGCCGCCGGCAACCAGGTGCTGACCTCGATGATCGGCCTGGGCTACTACGGCACGGTGACGCCCGCGGTGATCCGCCGCAACCTGCTGGAGAACCCGGCCTGGTACACCGCGTACACGCCGTACCAGCCGGAGATCTCACAGGGCCGCCTCGAGGCGCTGCTCAACTTCCAGACCATGGTCGAGGACCTGACCGGGCTGCCGGTGGCGGGCGCGTCGATGCTGGACGAGGCGACCGCGGCGGCCGAGGCCATGACGCTGGCCCGGCGGGCGGCCGGGAAGGGCCGGGTGTTCCTGGCCGACGCGGACTGCCTGCCGCAGACCCTGGCCGTGCTGGCCACCCGGGCCGAGCCGCTCGGCATCGAGCTGGTCACCGGCGAGGTCACGCCCGGGCTGATCGCGGCGCAGCCGGACGGCGAGCTGTTCGGGGTGCTGCTGCCGTACCCGGG
>JASIJN010000426.1 GCA_030050125.1 Streptosporangiaceae bacterium
GGCCGGGGCGTGCGGGGGGCTGCCGCTGGCGCTGGCGATCACCGCGGCGCTGCTCAAGGCCGACCCGGCACTGAGCGCCGCGGAGCTGGCCGGGGAACTGGCCGATGAAAGACAGCGCCTGGGGGCGCTGCGGTATGACGACGGCAGCGGCACGTCCGCGCCGTCGGTCGCGGCAGCGTTCGGCCTGTCCTACCGCAGGCTCGACGACACCTGCGCGCGGGTGTTCCGGCTGCTGCCGGTCAGCCCCGGCCCGGATGTCTCCGCCGCCGCGGCGGCGGTCCTGGCGGGCCTGCCGCCCGGCGAGGCACGTACGGTGCTGGCGGGCCTGGCCCGGGCGCACCTGGTCGAGGCCGCTCCCGGCGGGAGCGGCCGGTGGCGGATGCATGACCTGGTCCGCCTGTACGCCGCCCGGCTCTCCGACGTGCACGCGGAGGCTGATGGCCGGGAGCAGGCCCGTGACCGGCTGCTCGGCTGGTACCTGGACATGGCGGGCGTCGCCGCCGCTCACCTGCGGGCGCTGCCGGGGACGACGGTGCCGCAGGAGTTCGGCGGCCGGGACGGCGCCCTGGCGTGGCTGGACGGGGAGCGGGCCAGCCTGGTGGCCGCGGTCACCATGGCCGCCGGGACCGGCCGGGACCACGCCGCGATGCGCCTGCCCCTGCTCCTGGCCGAGTACTTTGCCTGGCGGCGGCGGTTCGACGACTGGATCGCCGCCACCACCCTCAGCCTGGCCGCCGCCCGCCGCCTCGGCGACCGGAACCGCGAGGGCGACGCGCTCAACAATCTCGGCGCGGCCCTGCGGGAGGTGCGGCGGTTCGACGAGGCCATCACCGCCTGCCAGGACGCCGCCGCCATCTTCCGGGAAACCGGCGACCGGCACGGCGAAGGCGGCGCCCTGAACAACCTCGGCCTGGCCCTGCGGTGGACGCGGCGGTTCGACGAGGCCATCACCGCCTGCCAGGACGCCGCCGCCATCCACCGGGAAACCGGCGACCGGCACAGCGAGGGCATGGCCCTGAACAACCTCGGCCTGGCCCTGCGGTACGTGCGGCGCTTCGACGAGGCCATTACCGCCCACCAGGAGGATCTCGCGATCTGCCGGGAAACCGGCGACCGGCACGGCGAAGGCATGGCCCTGAACAACCTCGGCCTGGCCCTGCGGTACGTGCGGCGCTTCGACGAGGCCATCACCGCCCACCGGGACGCCGCCATCATTTACCAGGAAACCCGCGACCGGCACGGCGAAGGCGACGCGCTGACCAGCCTCGGCCTGACCCTGACAGAGGTGCGGCGGTTCGAGGAGGCCATCACCGCCCACCAGGACGCCGCCGCCATCTACCAGGAAACCGGCGACCGGTACGGCGAAGGCAGGGCCCTGAACAACCTCGGCCTGGCCCTGCGGGAGGCGCGGCGGTTCGACGAGGCCATCACCGCCTGCCAGGACGCCGCCGCGATCTTCGAAGAAACCGGCGACCAGTACAACGAAAACGTCGCACTGCAGAATCTTCAGAGCGTCCGGGCCGCACAGCAGGCCTGAGAACGCCGGGTCAGCCGGGAGCCGCCGGGCCGTGCCGCGCGACCAGCCGGGCAGCGAAACCGGACCGGGCCTGCACCGTCCAGCTGAGCCCTCAGCGGCGCGGCCCTCGGCGCGGCTACGTGCCGTGGCAGGAAGCCTGTCCTGAGCGCTATTGGGGTTTGTGAGCTGTAGGCGCCGGCTATCGTCCCCGCGGATTCGGCGGCCGGTGAATACCCCGGACGGCCGCCAGCGATCCCGAAAATTTTGCCCGTATATTTAGCCTATATCTCATCATACCGGACAATCGCCGAGAGCACGGTTTCCGGCTGCCGTACGCGGGTCAGAGCGTGTTGCCGAATCCGATGCGGCGCGGTTCGGCGCCGCCGAGTTCCAGGTAGGCGATCTTGTCGGCTGGAATCATGACCTTGCCGCCCTTGTCGTCGGCCAGCACGAAGACACCGCGATTCGCGATCGCGGCCGTGAGGACCCGCTCCACCTCGTCGAACGAGGAGTTGGTCTCGACAACAAGCTCGCGCGGCACGGCATGAATCCCGATCTTGACTTCCACGGCCGCTCCTCTCCGGAACCGAGGCTAGCCCCCGGCCGGGGCCGGAGCGGCCAAGGGGTCGGCGGCTGCGGTACGCCGCGAGCGAAATGCCGGGAGATGTCGCGACGGCCGGGCGGGGCGAACGTGTCAGCGGAGATGTCGCGACGGCCGAGGCGAAACGAACGTGTCAGCGGCGGAAACTCAAGCCTGGAGTCGACGGGGCGAACGCGGGGGAATTCAGGCGGTACGCGGCCAGCCGCTGATGCCGCGCCAGGCCAGCCGGGCCAGAAGCTGCTCGGCCGCGTCCTTCGGTATCGCCTTGTCGGTGCTGAGCCAGTACCTGGAGCTGACCTGGGCCATGCCGACCAGGGCCATCCCGAGCAGGTGGGCCTCGTCGTCGCGTAGTCCGGCATCCTCGCGGATGAACTGGCTGATCATATCGGCGCAGGCCCGCATGGTGCGGTCCAGGCGCTCGCGCACCGCGGGCTCGTTGCTCAGATCGGACTCGAACACCAGCCGGAAGGCCTCGCCCGAGCCGCTCACGAAGTCAAAGAAGGCCTGGAACGTGGCGGGCACCCGCTGCTTGTTCTCGGTGGTCGAGGAGAGCGCCTCGCTCACGATCCCGACCAGCTCATCGACGCTCTCGTCGAGCAGTGCCAGGTACAGCTCCAGCTTGCCCGGGAAGTGCTGGTAGAGCACGGGCTTGCTGACGCCGGCCCGCTCGGCGATCTCGTCCATGGCCGCCGCGTGATAGCCCTGCGCCACGAACACTTCCTGCGCCGCGCCGAGCAGCTGCCTGCGCCGGGCTGGCCGCGGCAGCCGCGTACCAGCCGGCCCGTGCGATCTGGCCTGCGGCGAAGCGGTCACGACTTTCTCCGGGTGTGTGCGGTCAGTGCATGAGCTGCGCGTCCCGTGCAATCTTACGGCTCACCGATAGTCTTCTTCATCGAGACTCAGGGCGCGCTCCTGTTCCGCCGCGTCCGCGGCGTTCACTTCCAGCGGTATCTCATGAGGCAGATCGCTTTGATCTAGCTCCGCTCCGTCTGGGATGGCATCCTGATCCTGCTCAATGGCATCGTCGGCCGGCCGCTCGAGACCCATCTCGCTCATGCGTGCCTCCTCGTCGTGACCCTGCGTCGAACACATTGCCGATAAGAAAATTCGGGACAACACTGTGGTATCAGTACCCGAGCTGGCTGGGTAGGGAGACAGCATGCGCAGCATGTGGAAGGGCGCGATTTCCTTCGGCCTGGTCATGATCCCCATAAAACTCTACGCCGCGACGGAGCAGAAGGACATTGCCTTCCGGCAGGTCCACCGGGAGGACGGCGGCCGGATCCGGTTCCGCCGGGTCTGCTCCATCGACGGCGAGGAAGTGCCATACGAGGACGTGGCCAAGGGCTATGAGCTGCCCACCGGCGAGATGGTGGTGCTCACCGACGAGGACATGGCGGACCTGCCCCTGCCGACCACGAGAAGCATCGAGGTGCTGCACTTCCTGCCCGCCGAGCAACTGGACCCGATCCTGCTGAACCGCAGCTACTTCGTGGAGCCGGAGGCGGCGGGGGCCAGGGCCTACGTGCTGCTGCGCGACGCGCTGGACCGGTCGGGGAAGGTCGCGCTGGCCCAGGTCGCGTTGCGGCAGCGGGAATCGCTGGCCACGCTGCGCACCCGGGACGGGCTGCTGGTGCTGGAGACCCTGCTGTGGCCGGACGAGATCCGCACGCCGGACTTCCCTTTCCTCGACGACCACGTCGAGGTCCGGTCCCAGGAACTGAAGATGGCCGCGTCGCTGATCGACTCGATGACCGTGGACTTCGACCCGGACGAGTATCACGACCACTACCGCGAGGCGCTTCAGGAGCTGGTGAACGCCAAGGTCGAGGGGCGTGAGCTGGTGCAGCCCGAGGCGGCGATCGAGCCGTCCGAGCCGACCAGCCTGGCCGACGCGCTGAGGGCCTCCCTGGCCGCGGCCAGGCAGGCGCCGCGCCAGGCGGCCGGAGAGGTCACGGCGGAGGTCGCGGGCTC
>JASIJN010000427.1 GCA_030050125.1 Streptosporangiaceae bacterium
TTCCGCCACCTCCGCGTCCATCTTGACCTGCACGACGTCGAGCCGCCCGGTCGCTGACGCGAGATCCCGGGACAGCCTGGCACGCGTCGAGGGCTGCGGCGGCGGGGCCGTGCAGCCGCCGACGAGGCGGACAACCGGCATCCCGATCAGCCGGAACACCACCAGCGCCGAGCGCGGGTTGCCCGGCAGCCCGATCACCGGCACGCCGTCGCACTCGGCCAGCAGCGTCGGCTTGCCGGGCTTGATGGCCAGGCCGTGGCACCAGATGCCCGGCGGGCCGAGGCGGACGACGGCATTCGCGGTCTCGTCCCTGGTGCCCACCGAGGATCCCGCGGAGATCACGAGCACGTCGCTGGCCGGCAGCGCCTCGCGCAGCGCCTTCTCCAGCGCGCCGGGGTCATCGGGGACGATCCCGCCGAAGGCCGGCTCGCCGCCCGCGTCCGCGACCAGCGCGGCGAGCGCGGATGCCGTCGCGTCCCGCACCTGGCCCGGCTCGAGCTCCGCAGCCCCGGGCGGGACCACCTCGTCTCCGGTGGAGAAGATCGTCACCGCCGGCTTCCTGCGCACGGTCACGGACGTCACGCCGGCCGCGGCGAGCATGCCGAGGTCCTGGGGGCGCAGCGGCCGGCCGCCGGGCACGATCTCGTCGCCGGGCCTGGCGTCCTCGTCGGCCCGCACTATGCCCTCGCCCGGCGCGACCGGGCGGACCACCTCGATCGTCGCGGGCATCGCCTCGGCGGTGTACTCCACCATCACGACCGCGTCCGCCCCGGGCGGGATGACGCCTCCGGTCGGCATGGCGACGGCCGAGCCGGGCATGACGGCCATGTCCGGCCCGGCGCCCATGCGGACGGCGCCGGTGACGGTCAGGTAGCCGGGCAGGCCCTCGGACACGCCGTAGGTGTCGGCGGCGCGGACGGCGTAGCCGTCGACCGTGGAACGGGCGAACCCGGGCAGCGGATGCGGCGTGGTGACCGGCCCGGCCGGCACCCGGCGCAGCGCCGCGTCCAGCGGCACGGTCTCGGTGCCGGTACGCCGCAGGGGACGAAAGCCGGCCAGGGCGCCGGCGACCGTCCGGGTGGTGAAGAACTCCCGGCCGGCAGCGTCAGCCATCGGCCTCGGCGAGCCGCAGCACGCTCATCACCGGTCCGAGCGCGACCTGGCCGAGCCCGCAGATCGAGGTGCGCCGCATCACCTCGGCGAGATCGCGCACCTCGCCGTTCACGGCGGCGGCACCGCCGCCCTTCTTGACCAGGCCGTCCAGGATGACGTGCGCCTTCGCGGAGCCGACCCGGCACGGCACGCACTTGCCGCAGGACTCGTCGCGGAAGAACCGCAGGACGTTGACGGCGGCGGCGAGCAGGTCGGTGCCCTCGGCCATGACGACGATCGCGCCGGAGCCGAGCATCGACCCGGCGGCCTGCAGGGTGGCGAAGTCCAGCTCCACGTCGAGCTGGTCCGGCCCGATGAAGTTGGACGAGGCGCCGCCCGGCTGGACGGCGCCGAGCGGCCTGCCGCCGTCGACCCCGCCGGCCAGGTCGAGCAGTTCCCGCGCGGTGGTGCCCATCGGGACGCAGTACACGCCGGGGCGGGCCACGTGGCCGGAGACGGCGAAGAACTTCAGCCCGGAATGGTCGCCCTTGCCCTGCGCGTGCCACCAGGCCGCGCCGCGGCGGACGATGACCGGGACATGCGCGAACGTCTCGACCGAGTTCATCAGCGTCGGCTTGCCGTGCAGCCCGTAGGTACCGGGGAACGGCGGCTTGTTCCGTGGCTCGCCGCGGTGCCCTTCCATGCATTCGATGAGCGCGGACTCCTCGCCCAGGATGTAGCCGCCCGGTGAGGTGAACACCTCGACGCTCAGCCGCCTGCCGGAGCCTGCCGCATCCGGGCCGACCAGGCCGGACTCGCGCAGGTTCTCGATCTCGCGCCGGATGACCTGCTCCTCCGGGCCGTACTCGTGCCGGATGAACACCCATCCCTCTTCGGCGCCGGCCGCGAGCATGCCGAGCAGCATGCCCTCGAGGACCAGGTGCGGCTGGGTGCTCAGGATCTCCCGGTCCTTGAACGTGCCCGGCTCGGACTCGTCGGCGTTGCAGATGACGTATTTCGGCGTGGCGGCCTGCGCCGCGACCAGATCCCACTTGCGGCCGGCCGGGAAGCCCGCGCCACCCATGCCGCGCAGCCCTGAGTCCTTGAGCGCGGCGACGACGCCGGCCGGGTCCAGCCGGCCAGCGAGCACGTCGCGTAGCACGGCGTACCTGTCTTCCGGGACGAGATAGGGGTCGTTGGGCCACCGCGGCGCAGGACCGGCCGCGGCAGGGCGAGCCGCGGCCCGCAGCTCGGCAAGATCTTCCCCGACCGCGCCGAGCGGCAGCGGCCGGTCGTTGACCGTGCACGCGGGGGCGATGTCACAGCGGCCGAGGCAGGATCCCTCGACGATCCCGACGTCCTGGACCGCGCCGTACCGGGCCCTGATCGCGTCGATGCGCGCGTCGGCGCCGCGCAGCCAGCAGGACAGGTCGTGGCAGACACGTATCTCGGTCCCCTTGGGCGGCTCGGTCCGGAAGTGCGGGTAGAACGAGACCAGCCCCTCGATCTCGTACAGCGGCCGGCGCACGTCGCGCGACAGCGCGACCAGCTCCTCGCGGGGCAGCCAGCCGACTCGCTCCTGGATGGCGTTCAGCGCCGGGATCAGGCTCGGGCCGGGGAATTTACCCGCCCGGGCCTCGACGCCGGGAGCGCGGACCGGGGCCTCAGCCATCAGCTCTGGAGATCTGGACGGCGCAGAACTTGAACTCGGGGATCTTCCCGAACGGGTCGATCGCGTCGATCGTCAGCAGGTTCGCCGCCGCCTCCCGGAAGTGGAACGGAATGAAGCAGTTGCCGCGCGCCTCCCGGTGGGACACCCTCACCTCGAGCTCGATCGCGCCGCGGCGAGAGCTTACCCGGGCCATGCCGCCGTCGGCCAAGCCCAGGTCGGCGGCGTCGTCGGGATGAATGAACACCAGCGCCCGCGGCGCGATCGCGTCGAGGGCGTAGGACCGGCGGGTCATCGAGCCGGTGTGCCAGTGCTCCAGCATCCGGCCGGTGTTCAGCACGAACGGGTACTGCTCGTCGGGCAGTTCCTTCGCGGGCAGCCACTCGGCCGGCACCAGGTGCGCCAGGCCGTCGTTCGTCTTGAACCGCTCGGTGAACATCACGACGGTGCCGTCGCTGCGCTCGGGGTCCGGATTCGGGTACAGCTTGCCGGACAGGCCGAGGTTGTCGTAGCTGAGGTTCTTGTAGCTCGAGATGACGGTGACCATCTCGTCGAAGATCTGCCGCGGCGTCTGGTAGTGCCAGTTCAGGCCCACCCGGTTCGCGATGTCCTGCACGACCTCCCAGTCCACGCGGGCCTGGCCCGGGGTGTCCAGCACCTTGCGGCCGAGCTGCACGCGCCGGTCGGTGTTGGTGTACGTGCCGTCCTTCTCCAGGTAGGAGGAGGCGGGCAGGATGACGTCGGCGAACTCGGCCGTCTCGGTGAGGAAGATGTCCTGGACCACAAGGAAGCTCAGCTTGGCGAGGGCCTTGCGGACCTTGTTGATGTTCGGGTCGGACAGGAACGGGTTCTCGCCCAGCATGTACATGCCGCGCACGCCGCCGGCCAGGGCCGAGCCGATGATCTCGGTGACGGTCAGGCCCTTGTCCGGGTCGAGGTCCGCGGTGCCCCAGGCGGCCTCGAACCGGGCCCTGACGTCCGGGTCGTCGGCCTTCTGGTAGTCGGGGTAGAACATCGGGATCAGGCCCATGTCCGAGGCGCCCTGCACGTTGTTCTGCCCGCGCAGCGGGTGCAGCCCGGCGCCAGGCTTGCCGATGTTCCCGGTGATCGCGCACAGCGCGATCAGGCAGCGGGCGTTGTCCGTGCCGGTGGTGTGCTGGGAGATTCCCATGCCCCAGAAGATGATGCCGGCCCCGGCCTCGCCCCAGGCGCGCGCGACCCGGGTGATCGTGTCGGCCGGCACGCCGGTGATCTGCTCGGCCCGCTCCGGCGGATAGTCCAGCACCGCCCGGCGCAGCGCGTCGAAGTTGGACGTGCGCGTCCTTATGTACTCGTCGTCGGTGAGGCCGAGCCTGATCACCTCGTGCATGACGCCGTTGTAGAACGCGACGTCGGTGCCGGGCTTGAGCTGGCAGTAGATGTCGGCGTGGTCGGCCATCTTGTCGGCCCGCGGGTCCACGTAGATGATCGTCGTGCCGTTGCGGCGGGCCTGCTTGAAGAAGCTGGAGGCGACCGGGTGGTTCGCCGTGGAGTTGCTTCCGGTGACGATCGCGACCCCGGCGTTCTCGATGTCGCCGTAGGTGGTGGAGACCGCGCCGGAGCCGATCCCCTCGAACAGCGCCGACACGCTGGAGGCGTGGCACAGCCGGGTGCAGTGGTCCACGTTGTTGGTGTGGAAGCCGGTGCGGATCAGCTTCTGGAAGAGGTAGGCCTCCTCGTTGGAGCACTTCGCGGAGCCGAACCCGGCGATCGCGCCCGGGCCGCCCTCGGCATAGATCTCGGTGAGCCTGCGCGCGACCAGGTCGAGGGCCTCCTCCCAGGTCGCCTCCCGGAAGTGCGGCAGCACCTCGGCGTAGTCGACGAGGCCGCCGGGTTTACGGCCGCGCTTGCCGCCCTTGCGGTTCTGCTTCGGGTCGCCGTCGCCGGCCATCCCGTGGTCGTTGCCCTCCCCGCCGGCGGCTGTGTCGCCGCGGACGTCGGCGGACAGCGGGCCCTTCGGGTAGGAGTCCTCCCGGCGGATCAGCGGCACCGTGAGCCGTTGCGGCGAGGCGGCGTAGTCCCAGCCGTAGCGGCCCTTCACGCACAGCCGGCCGTGCGAGCCGGGCTGTTCCCGGCCCTGCGCGTAGGCGATCGCGCCATTCTCCCGGTCCACGTAGTAGGTGAGGGCGCAGCCGACGCCGCAGTACGGGCAGACGGTGTCCACCGCGTCCAGCTCGCTGCGCGGCCGGATCGGGATGCCGTTGATCGGCTTGTTCGTCAGCGCGCCGGTCGGGCACGAGGCCACGCACTCACCGCAGGACACGCACGACGAGGCGCCCATCGGATCGCTCAGGTCGAACGCTATCCGGGTGCCGTAGCCCTTGCCGCTGCGCCCGATCACGTCGTTGCCCTGGATGTCGTCGCAGGCCCGCACGCAGCGGTCGCACAAGATGCAGGCATCGTGGTCGACGGCGATCACCGGGCTGGACAGGTCGGCGCCGCGGCCCGATCCGGCCGGCAAGCCGGTGCCGACCTCGGCGAGCCCGAAGCGCTCGGCCAGCGCGAGCAGCTCGTTGTCGCCGGTCGTGGTCTGCTTCGGGTCACGCTCGCGTGCTGGCTGGTCGCTGATCAGCAGTTTCGTCAGCGTCGCGCGGCTGCGCTCGAGCTCGGGCGTGCGCGTCTTCACCTGCATCCCGTTTTCACAGGCCCGCACGCAGGACGCGGCGAACGCGGGCGTCCCCACGTCGACCACGCACATCCGGCAGACGCCCACCGGATCGAAACGCTCGTCGTGGCACAGCACGGGGATGTCGATCCCGGCGGCGCGGGCGGCCTGCCAGATCGTGGCGCCCTCGGGGGCAGTGACCTCACGCCCGTCGATCGTGAGCGTTACCGTTCCCGTGCTCTCCAGGGCAGTGATGGCCATGATGGCAGTATCCGTCCGCGCCCGCCGCTAGGCCAAGCCGAGGTCGTCGAACATCCCCAGGTCCGGGCGTCCCTCGTGATCGAGCCCGCGCCTTTCGTAGTAGGCGTCGATCATCGCCCGCAGTCGGTCCGCGGTGAGCGTGGCCACCCGGCCCGAGGGCAGGGTGAGCGGCTCGTTCAGCAGCCGGTCGGGCAGCCAGTCGTCGCCCGGCTGCCAGCCCTCGCGGATGTTGTAGACCCGCTTGGCCAGCACGATCCGGCGG
This sequence comes from Streptosporangiaceae bacterium, assembly GCA_030050125.1. Next base: position 5,929 of record JASIJN010000427.1, read on the forward strand.
GCGGTCGCACGCAGCTCGTCGCCGGTCACGTCCCAGCCGGTGACGCAGGCCAGCAGGGCCGCCCACTCCTCGAAGGGCTCGGTGAACACGCCGCGCAGGAACTTGCACAAGATCAGCGAGTCCATGACCGCGGCCCGGTCCTCGGTCTCGATCGCGGCCGCGACATGCTCGTCGCCACCGGCTAGCCGGTCCAGATCACCTGACAGGTCCGCCTCGTAGGCGCCGGAACGGTTGTGGTCCGCGCCCCTGGCGTTCACGGCCAGGCCCAGGGCCATGGAGTGCAGCGTGCGCGGCTCGTAACCGGGCATCTCCAGGCCCTTCACGTGCGGCGCGAAGGACTCCGAGCCAGCCGAGACCGTCCGGGATGCTTGTCTTGATCCTTCTCCCAGCAGCGAGCCGAGCGGCGTGCCGCGGGTGCCGATCTCATCGAGCGCGCGCAGCAGCGCGGCGGGATCGCCGAAACGCAGCCAGGGCGCGTCGATCAGGCCGCGCTGCGCGCACTCCATCGCCCACGCGATCGTCCCGCCCGCGGAGATCGTGTCGATGCCGAGCTCGTCGCAGCGGGCGCTGGCCTCCAGCACGGCGTCCGGGTCGCTCACCCCGCACATCGGGCCGAGCGCGAACACGTTCTCGTACTCCACGCGGGCCTTCTTGCCGCCGCCGACCCGGTAGATGTGCTCGCAGCCGATGGTGCAGGACGCGCAGCCGCTGCGCGCGACCCGGCGCATCCCCTCGATGGCCTCGTCCGGCGCCTGTTCGGCGAGGCGCCCGGCGTTCTCGAACGCGGCCGCCTGGAAGTTGCGGGTGGGCAGCGCGGCGATCGCGTTGAACGTGAGCAGGTTGGCGAGCGTGCCGAGCTCGCGGTACTTCGCCGTGGCCGGGCCGAACGACCGTTCCCGCAGGTCCCGGGCGGCCCGCAGCACCGAGGCCGGGTCGGCGACGCCGACCTTCGCCGCGGCGCGGACCGCAATGGCCTTCAGGTTCTTCGCGCCCATGACCGCGCCCAGGCCGCCGCGTCCCGCGTGCCGCCCGTCGTGCGAGATCGTCGCGTACCGGACGCCGTGCTCGCCGGCCGGGCCGATCGCCGCCACCCGCCAGCCCCGGCCGAGCCGCTCGCGCAACCTGGTGCCGGCGTCGGCCGCGGTCAGGCCGCTGAGCTGCCGCGCGTCGATCAGCCGGCTCCCGTCGCCGTCGATGAGCAGCGCCGAAAGCTGCGGGGCCCGGCCCCGGATCACGATCGCGTCGTGGCCGGTGAGCTTCCCGGCGATCGCGAACTGGCTGGAGGCCAGCGCGTCGGTCAGCATCCCGGTCAGCGGCGACTTCGCCACCACGGCGAACTTCGCGCTCGTGGTCAGCGGCGTGCCCACGAGCGGGGAGAACACGAACCCCAGCGGCGCCGTGGCGTCCAGCGCCCCGGCGCCCGGCGTCCCCAGCCGGTACAGCAGCCACGCGCCGAGCCCGGCACCCCCGATGTAGGCCCGCAGCACCCGCGCGGGCAGCGGCAGGGCCTGGCTTGTCCCGGTGGTCGCGTCCACGACAAGCACCTGTCCGAAGTAGCCGCCGGCGGTCATCTCAGCTGCCTCAGCCTCCCGCGTCCGCGGACAGGAAGAAGACGGTGTCGCCGGCGGCGAGCGGGGTCTGGCCGTCGCGGGTGATCTGGTCGCCGTTCAGCGCGGCCGTGACATGCCGGTCGAGCACCAGGCCGAGCGCGCCGGCGGCGGCGGCCACGGTGGCGGCCCGGACGGCCCGCGGGCCGCCTTTGCCGCCCTGGGCGAGGGTCCCGAAGAGCTGCACGGTCACCTCGGGCGCCGGCCGGGCGCGAGCCTCCCGGTAGTCGTCGGGCGTGTTGAGGTTCACCACCGACTCCAGGTCCGGGTCCAGCGCGCCGAGCACCGGATCCCGCTTCAGCGCGTCGTCGTCGAGCATCTCCACCGTGCACCGGTCGAAAAGGAAGGCCGGGCGCAGCCGGTCTTCGGCCACCAGACGCTCGGCGGCCTCCGCGAGCGAGACCCGGTACGCCGCGGCCAGCGGCTGCCTGAACCCGCGGGCGACCGGCAGGGCCACATCCGCGCCGCCGCCGTCGGCGAGAACGCTCAGCACCCGGCCGACGAAGGCCGGGTGCAGGAACGGCAGGTCGGTGGAGCTGACGAACGCGGCATCGGCGCGCCCGCGCAGCGCGGCGAGCCCGGCGGCGATGCCCAGCAGCGGGCCCTTGCCCTCCCGGGGGTCGTCGGCCACCAGGATGCCCTTGGGCAGGTCAGGGAGCTGCTGGCCGGGAGCGCGCACGACGACCACCGGGCCGCCGGTCGCGCGGGCCAGGATGCCGGCCGTCCGGCGCAGCAGCGTGGAACCGTGCCACTCCAGTGCCGCCTTCGGCGACCCCATGCGCGATGACCGGCCGCCCGCCAGCACCACACCCGCGCAGGCCACCATTTCCCCATCGTATGCACCGCCATGCGAACCGGTGACCGGCGACGTCCGGGCGGGCGGGTGCCGCCGCCGCGATCCTGCCGTCAGGGGTCAGCCCGTCAGAGGTCAGCAGGTGCCGCCGGTTCCAGCGGCGGGTCGAGCAGCCGAAGCGTCCTCGTGCCGGCGTCCAGTTCGGCGGCCACGCCGATCGGGTAGCTCTGGAAGTAGCCCCCGTGCCCGACGTTGGCCCAGGAGATCATCGGCACGCCGAGGCCGCCCAGCCGCTCGGCCAGGATCTGCTGCACCTCCTCGGGCTCGCCGCAGCCGACGAACGTGCCGGTGATCACCGCCGCCACGCCGTCGAGGTACCCCGAGCGCCGCAGCTGGGTCAGCATCCGGTCCAGCCGGTAGTCCTGCTCGTTCTGCTCCTCGATCAGCAGGATCCCTCCCCGGGCGGGCCAGCAGGTGTCCGTGCCGACCGACGAGGCCAGCAACGTCAGGCACCCGCCCATGGTTGTCCCGCCGGCGATCCCGCCGACCACGGTCCGCGCCTGCGGATAGCTGATCTCGGTCGCCCGCTCGGGCCGCATCAGGGCCCGGATCATCGAGCCGAACGAGTAGTGGGACCTCGGGCCGCCCGAGGTCACCATGGGGCTGAGCAGCGACGCCCAGCCGAGCTTGCGGGCCACCGCCTCCAGCACGGCGGTCACGTCCGAGTAGCCGGCGAGTATCTTCGGCGGCAGCTGCGCCAGCTCCGGCCAGTCCACCCCGGCGAGGGTGCGCTGCGCTCCGGAGCCTCCGGTGGCGAAGATGACGCCGGCGATGCCGGGATCAAGCAGCGCCGAGCGCAGGTCGGCGACCCGCATGGCATCGTCGCCGGCCAGGTACCGGCGCATCGTGCCCTGGTCGCGAGCCGACGGGTAGACCACCGGGTCCAGGCCCGCGAACCGCAGCGCGTCCAGCCCGACGGCGAGGTGCCCCTGGTCGGCCGGGCTGCTGACCGACAGCACCGCGACCCG
>JASIJN010000428.1 GCA_030050125.1 Streptosporangiaceae bacterium
CCGGCCGGCGCCCGGGGGCTCAGCACCCTGCTCCTTCGCGGCGCGGCCGACCACGGATCAGCCGACCTCGGTCGGTGTCCCGCCGGTGATCCGGATCAGCTCGCCGAAGCTGGTGGAGAACATCGCGTTCTCGTCGCCCGCGCCGGCCCACACGACCGGGTAGACGGCCAGGGCCTGGTCCACCACCGTGCGCAGCGGCCGGGGATGGCCGACCGGCGCCACGCCGCCGACGGCCTGGCCGGTGCGGGCGAGCACGAAGTCCGGGCTCGCCTGGCGGATCTTGCCGGTGCCGAGCCGCCGCGCGAGCCGTCCCGTGTGCACCCGGTGCGCGCCGCTGGCCAGGACCAGGAGCGCGTCCCCGTCGGCCTCGAACACCAGGCTGTTCGCGATCGCCCCGGTGTCGCAGCCCAGCGCCGCCGCCGCTGCCACCGCCGTAGGTACCGGAACGTTCAGGACCTTGATGTCGCCGGTGGCCCCGGCGGCCTGCAGGTGCTGATGGACGGCGAGGACCGCGGCGGTGTACACGCCGCCCGAGGTTAGGGCCTGCCTCCGCCGCGCACAACCCGGATTCTGGCCGGATTCACGAATTTTGAGCAGTGCGCGGGCGTGGGCACACGGAAGGAAACCGGAATATCGGCGGTAGATCTCCGTGGTGCGATGAGCACAGATCGGTACAGACCGACCTCGGGTGGCAACTGTACCAGTGACCCGACCCGCAGACGGACGGAACCGTAGGGGGGAGACGAGGAGAAATGGCAGGAATCAATACCGAAGTCCAGGTGACCAAACGAGTTCTATGGATCGGCCGCGATGCCTATCCGCTCCAGAACATCGCCAGGGCACAGGTCAGGACCGTATACCCGGTGCGCGGCACGCCTAAGAAGGACTATTTCAAGGCAATAGCGAGATGGGTGGGCCTGGGAATTATCGCGGCGATCGTGATGGCTATTGCTGGCGTGCATGATTCCGGCATATACGCTATTCTCCTGGTGCTGATCCTCTGCGCTGTGAGCACGATAAGACTTGCCCAGGCGATCCAGAAGGAACGAAGGAAGCGGGAATACTACCTGCTGATGATTCAAACGTCCGGAGACCCGCAAACCCTGTTGGCCAGTACCGATCGCGGCCTGATCGACGATTTGATTCAGACAATCATGGCCGCGATCGACGATGCGACCGTCGCCTACCACAACTGGATAACAAACTACGGTGACATCGTGTCGCAATACGGCAGCAACAATATCGGCGTATCTCATGCCTAGCGAATATCGTCACATCGGTGATCAGGTAACGCAATTCGGTGACGGCAACGTCGGTATCGTCAAGAACGGCCCGGCCCATGACACTCACCAGAGCGGGCGAAATCCGAGTCAATCGACTGCCCGGGCCGCCGACGCCGCCGATAACCCCGTCGACGTATGCCTGATCATTCCGAAGGGCGAGGAATTCGACTACGCACGCGACGTCCTGTGCTTCGGCGATCCTGTCGGCGAAGGCGGCGGATACCACTCCCATCCGTTCTCGGTTCGCGGCAGCTCCGTCACCGGAATCGCGGTTGTCCTGTTCGAGATGGGAATAGCGTCATCGGCAGTGGCGGCGACCAGCGTCCTTGCTCGTCACGATATCAGCGTCCTCGCTCTCGTCGGTATCGCCGGAGCGCTGAGCCCCGAACTGCGCCTGGGCGATGTGGTTATAGCCTCCTCGATCGAGGAGTACATGTACGGAGCGAAGGCCACGCCGAACACGGCAGGGGACGGAGTCGAATTCGATCTCGGCAGCACATCTTGGCAAGCGGCGCCCGAGATCGTCGGCTATGCCAACAATTTCCGCTACCTGCCCGGCACGGGCTCAGGATTCACCTCCTGGCGCGAACGCTCGAGACAGCGTCGGGATCTCGCACTCTCCCCAGCCATCCCGGAACTGGCCGGTGATTACCCCGACTACTTCGTCGGCGCCATCGCGACCGGTGAAATAGTCAGTGCAAGCGCCTCATTTGCCCATCGGGTACGCAAGGCAAACCGGTTCCGTGTGGCCATCGAAATGGAAGCGGGAGGCGCCGCGCGCGCGATATACCGCTATGATCGCGCTCGTCTGATAGTCATCCGCGGCATCTCTGACTTCTCCGACGAGCGCAAGAAGAAGCTGGACAGCACCCCGAGCTGCAGCGGTGCCACAGGCACATGGCGCCGGTATGCCATGCACAATGCCATAGACCTATTCTCAGTGCTTCTAGCCGATCCGCGCTTTCCGTGGCCGCGATGAGTGCGAGCCTGGTACATCTAACTATTCGACCATCACAGATCGCTAGCGAGTGCCTCGGTCGGTGCGGGAGCGCGCCACCATCACGGCCGTGCACGCGAAGAGCGCGCCCGAGGTCATCAGCGTCGCCGAGATGCCCGCGGTGCGGGCCACGACGGCGAGCCCGGCCCCGGCGACGGCCTCACCCGCGCACTCGGCCTGGTCGAGGAGCGAGTGCACGGTGGCCCGCACGTCGCTGGTGGTGCGCCGGTTCACCCAGACCACGCTGACCGCCCGGGTCACGTTGAACGCGATCCCGCTGGCCAGCAGCATGCCGAGGCCGCCGACGATGGCATCGGGCGCGCGGGCCAGCACGATCAGTCCGGCGGCACCCAAGGCGCAGGCCAGCGCGTACGCCCTGCGAGCCATGCCCGCGCCGTGGATGTGAGCCTCGACGAAGCGCAGCGCGATCGCACCGACCGCGAACGAGACAATCCCGATCCCCGCGTACCAGGGAACCGGGTCGCCCGGGAAGCCGATGTCGACCAGTTGCCTGGGGAAGAGCCAGCTGACCACGCCCGCGCCGTTGATGATCATGGTCGCGGCGAGCACGAGCCGGATCTCGCGGTCACGCGACGACAGCGCGAGCCCGCGGCGGAAGATCGACAACGAGGCGCTCCACCGCCGCTGCGGCACGGGGGTGAAGTTGTCCTCGCTGAAACGGGCCGCGACGAACAGCCCGAGCACGGCCATGGCCGCCCCGGACACCACGATCGCCGTGTGGAGGCCGGCCGCCCATCCCAGCGCCCCGAACCCGAGCATGCCGGTGGCGCTGCCCGCCAGGTCGCGGCGGGCTCGTGCGGTGAGGATCCGGTCGATGCGGTCGGGCCGGCCGAGCTCGTCGGTGAGCCAGGCGACGTCGGCGCCGCCCGAGAACGCCCAGCCCAGTGCCCACAGCACCTGGGTGACCACGATCAACGGATAGGCGGTCACGAGGCCGGTCATCACCATGCCGGCGGCCAGCAGCCCGTGCCCGATCACCAGCGGCCACTTGCGGCTGAACGCGTCGGACCAGGCTCCGGTGGGGGCGTCCGACAGTCCCAGCGTGAGGCTCATCACCGTGGCGAGGACGACGATCCGGGCCGCGGGCAAATGGGCGACAACCACGAAGTAGAGACCCGAGGTCAGCACGTAGCCCCGGTGGATGACCGCTCGCAGGTACGTCCACCGCAGGAACGTGCCCGCGGTGTCGCGCCGGGCGGCCGGCCTGTTACGACATGCGTTAAGACATGCCAGAGCTCTCAGACTGGCTAAGCACACGACGCCTCATGTCCTCCAGGTAGGCGAAAACTGCCTTGTCGCTGGACATGAGCGCTGCACGCATGGGGGTCCTCCTTGCCGTTCCGGAGCTGCCGGTGCACCTGCGACTTCGAATACAGCAACCGCGGCGGCGCGGCAACCGGTTATCTGGCTCGCCTCGGACGGGCCCTCGTCACCGTCGTCGCCCGGCCGTGTCCGCGCTACGGGTCGCCGATGACCACGTTGTTGGCGGTGGCCGAGATCGAGGTGGCCCCGGAGGCGACCAGGACCGGGGTGCGGGAGGTACGGGTGGTGCCGTCGCCAAGCTGGCCGACGAAGCTGGTGCCCCAGGCGTAGACGTTCCCGGCCGTCGACACCGCGTAGGAGGTGGCCGACCCGGTGGCCAGGCTCTGGTAGGTGACGCCGGGCGGCGAGTAGAACTGCACCGGCCAGGGCTGCATACCGGCGGTGCCGTTGCCGAGCTGGTAGGCGCTGTCGTCGCCCCAGGCCCACAGGGAACCGTCGGACAGCAGCACCAGGGTCTGGCCGTTGTTCCAGATCGACCCGCCCTGGGCGACCTGGGCCACCGGGCCCGGGAGCATCACCCGCACCGGGACGTCCGAGCGCCCGCCAATGTGCCCGTCTCCGAGCTGGCCGTTGGCGTTGTAGCCCCAGTCCAGGTACTCGCCGTTTGACAGCAGGGCGCCGGCGTTGGCGAACGCGGCGACCAGCTTGATGACCAGGGAGCCGTCCAGGCCGATGACCGGCACCGCGGTGGTGGTGCTGGCGAAGCTGCCGTCGCCCAGGCTGCCGTCGAGGTTCTGGCCGCAGGCGTAGATCATGCCTCCGGCGTCGTACAGCGCGTGATTGCTGGCGCCGGCCATGCTGGTCACGTCATACAGCGGCAGCTCGACCGGCGTGTCGTAGGCGCGGGTGTTGCCCAGGCACAGCTCGCCGCCGCCGTTGCCGCCCCAGCCCCACACGTGCCCGCTGGTGTCGACGGCCAGCGCGGTGTCGTAGGGCATCACGTCGTCGGGGAGCCAGGCGATCTTCACGCCCGGGGGGAACTGGACCTGCACCGGCACGGTGAGCGAGTTCTGCCAGGTGCCGTCGCCCAGTTCGCCCCGGGTGCCCAGGCCCCAGGCGTACACGCTGCCGTCGGTCAGCAGCGCGTACTCATCGGAGTTCGACGAGGCCACCTCGGCGACCGGGCCGGGCAGGTCCACCGCCGCCGGCGACGTCTGCACGTCATAGTTCACGCCAGGGCTGGCGCCGAAAAAGGTTCCCCAGTGCATGACCGTCGCGGTCGATGACAGGGTGGCCGACGGGACCGATGACAGGGTGGCGGTCGGAGCGACGGACGGCATGGATGACCGCGGAGAGGCCGAGGCCACGGGCCGCGAGGTGGCCGGGGCCGACCGGGAGACGGACGCCGAGGGCTGTTCAGCCGGGGAGCCGATCGAGGAGCAACCACACGCGAAGAGCACGGCCGCTATCGCCGCGCACGCGCGAGTCCTGACCGGCCGTGATTTTCTCGTCACAATACGCGATGATCTCTTCATTGGCCCCATGCGGTGACGATCCGATTATCACGGACGGCGCTGACCGTACGATGCCTATCAGATCACAGGCGGCGAGTGGCACAGCTCGGGTTTACCAACCGGCCAGCGGGCGTCGACCTGCTCGTCATCCAGATCGGCTCCCGCTGCCCAGCCCGCTCAGCGGGCGGTGCTGCTCGGCTCTGGCTGGCGTATGTCGACGTGGAGCAGGGCCGACCGGGTGGCGGCGAGGGCAATCACCAGTTGCAGCGACACGGCGGCCAGAAAGAGCACTCTGACCTGGCCGGAGGCGTCGAGAAGCCAGGCGCCGAGCAGTGCTCCGACCGGGATCACCAGGAAGCCTTGCGCGCGCACCACGGCGACGAACCGGCCGATGAGGTGTTCCGGGATCAGCCGCTGGACGGCGGTGTACCAGGACACCACGATCAGCGTGGTGGCGGCGCCTTCGATCACCTGGTCGGCCATGATGCCGGCGAATTGGGGGTAGGCGGCCGGCACCGCCATCGCCGCAGCGGACAGGCCGAGCCCCAGCACCAGCAGCGTTCCGGCGCGGACCCGGGGCAGCACACGTCGCGCGGCGGCGGCGCCTATGATCGCGCCGACTCCCTGCGCGGCGAAGGCCACCCCCAGCGCCACCTTCGGCTGGTGCTCGGCGTGCAGCAGCAAGAACACGAGGTTTCCCTCGATGATGTAGGCGGCCAGGTTGGCGGACGTGATCAGGACCAGGCCTGCCCTGATCGGCCGGGAGATACCGAGGGCGCGGATGCCGTCAGCCAGTTCCCCGAACATGCTCCGGAGCGCGCCGGCCGATCCTCTCGTTTGCGCGGGGCGAGCCGTGCGCTGGTACGCGATCGTGGCGACGAGAGACGCCGAGGCCGCGAACGAGACGGCGTCCAGCACCGTGGCCAGCGACGCCCCCAGGGCGGCTACGAACGCGGCGCCGGCCACCGGGCCGCCGAGGCTGAGCACTCCGTCGATGAGCTGAACCGAGGAGTTGAAGCGAGTGCGTCCGTCCTCGCTGACCGTCTCGACGACGAACCCCTGGAAGGCAGGGAAATACAGCGGCCGCACACATGCCAGGACGAGCGCCGCCAGGTACAGCGCCGCGATGGGCGGCCGGCCCGCCCAGATCAGGCCGGCCAGGACAAGCGCGAGGCCGCAGGAACTCAGGTCACAGCCGACCATGGTGCCGCGGCGTGGCCACCGGTCGGCAAGCACCCCGGCGAATGGCCCGATCAGCACGTAAGGGAGGAACTCCAGGACATAGGCGAAGGCGGTCGCCGGGGCTGACCCGGTCAGGTTGAGGATCAGCGTCGGGACCGCGAATTTGTAGATCCAGTCCCCGGTAGAGGAAATCGCGTAGGCGGACAGGAGCGTGATGCCACCGACCCGGCGGAGCGGACGAGCAGCTGCCGCGGTCATCGCGCGGTCAGAACGGCACGGGCAGCGGACTGGCGGCAAGCCACTCCAGCGCGGGCCGCGGCGCCGCGGACCGGCAGATCCTGCAGTCCGGCAGCCGCTTCAGCGTCTCTGTCACCGTGAGCTGGGGATCCTGGAAGGTCATCTCGAGCAGCCTGCCGACCGACAGCGGCGCCGAGACCCGGCTGGCCAGCCGCACCACCTCGCCGATCGTGTGCGCCGCGTTCAGGACGACCAGGCCGTTGAACGCGGCGGTGTCCTCGCCGAACTTGTCACCCCTGGCCTCGATCGCCCGCAGCTCGCTGGCGACCATGCGGCTGACCGGATCGGCCTCCTGGACCTGGTCGTACCAGCACTCGACGCAGCCGCTGATGCCGGGCACGACGGTGTACAGGAGCGAGCGCTGGGTGTCGACTCCGCCGGATATCATCGCGGCGCCGGCGCGCACGCAGGCTTCGTTCACCCAGTGCGGGATGTCCAGCTTCGGCCCGTCAGCCGAGCAGACGACGATGTCGCGGTCGCTGACCACGCGGTAGGCGTCGTCGGCGGACATGATCCTGGACTGTTCCACCCTCAGGGTGATCGAGCTGTTCAGCGCGCGGGCCCGGTCAGCGGCGATATGGACCTTGTGCTGGCCGAGGAAGGGCTCGCCGTAGAGAACCTGGCGGTTGAGGTTCGACAGCTCCACCCGGTCGAAGTCGACGATCGTGATGTCGGTGAACCCGATCGCAACCAGGTCGAGCAGCAGATGGGTGCCGACCCCGCCGACGCCGATCACCGCGACCTTGCAGTCCCTCATGCGCCGCTGGAACTCGTACTTGGATACCGACGTCGAGGCGTACGTCTCGAAGAAGCCAAAGTTCGGTGCCCAGCGCTCGGCCGAAGCCGCGTCGAAATCGCTGCCGGTGTCCGAGGCGTCCTGGATCAGGCCGCAATCATCGAGGTCGCGGACGGCTTGCGCCACCTCGCCGGCCGTCACGTCGGGAAACTCGTCTTGCAGTGCCCGGCAGATCGCGTCAGGGTCCCGGTTGCCGTCCATCAGCCGCAGCAGCGCCAGCACCCGGCCGTCCGGGTCCTCCAGCGAGGTCAGCGTGCCACTGACCCTGAAATGAACGGCCCCATCGGCGACGAAATGCGGGATGCTTACCTTTAGCGTCGGACGTAGCACATGTGCCTCCTTCTCGTGCGGAGAGGGCCGGGTATCGCGACGCCGGCCCTCTCCGCGGCGGGATCAGTACTTGGTGCTGAAACCAGCCAGGCTGTACCGCTTCTCAGACTTCTTGATCACTAGTAAATTCACCTCCTCCCGGACTTAGGCAACAGGCGGATTCCCTTACCCGGCGCTGGGCAAGTCGCGGGAGAAAGGCGTGGTCCAAGACGGTCGAGCATCGCCGACCGCGGAATAAAGATCGCCTCAACGGAGGACTCCGCATCGGACAATCCCCGCCATCTTCAGATCCATATCGGCATTATCCTAGATCGGCCATTCTTTGCCGTCTAGGGCCCACCTGATGCCCATGTGGCGGAAGTGAGAATTGATGGAATTCGGCCGACGCTGGCCGAATTGTTCATCTACCCCGGCGACCGTCGCCTGTTCCCGGACAACTCGCGGGCTCAGGCAGGCTCGGCGATGACCGGATTCTCCAGGGCGCCGATCCTGTCGATCTCGACCCGGACGGTGTCGCCGGCCTTCAGGTACAAGCCGGGCCGGTGCCAGGCGATACCGCTCGGCGTGCCGGTCGACAGCACGTCGCCGACCTCGAGGGTGAACGCGCTGGACAGGTACGACACTTGCTCGTAGATGTTGAACAGCATGTCCCCGGTGTGGCCGTCCTGCCGCAGGTCGCCGTTGACGTAGGTGCGGAGGCGAAGGTCGAGCGGGTCGCCGATCTCGTCAGGAGTGACGATCCATGGCCCGATCGGCCCGTGGGTGTCGAAAGACTTGCTGACAACCATGCCCGGCTCGAGTTCCTGCCAGTCGCGCACGCTGACATCGTTGACGATGGTGAACCCGCCGATCACGTCGAGCACCGCCGGCCTGTCGTTCGGCACGTTCTTGCAGCGCCGGCCGATCACCACGCCAAGCTCGCCCTCGTAGTCGATCTCGTCGGGAGCGACCCGGGGGATCCAGACCGGATCGCCCGGACCAACGATGGACGTCTGCTGCTTGTTGAACCAGGCCTGCCGGGTTGGCCGCTGCATGTGCGTCTCTTCCAGGTGAGCAGCGTAGTTGTAGCCGATGGCCAGGAACTTCGGCGGTCGGGGTACGGGCGGGCCGAGCTGCACGCTAGACAGCGGCAGACGCGGGGCACTGGCCGAACTCGCCGACACGGCCGCCTCCGGCCCGCGGCCCAGCAGGTCGATCATGGTGGCCACCGCCGGATCGGCCGCGGTCAGGTCGACGACCTCGTCGCCGTCGACGACGCCGACATGCCACGCTGCACGCCCATCGAACGTCGCGAGCCTCATCTGTCTGACCCCCGTCACAGTGGCTCGGTGAGATCCAGGAAGGATCATTGTCCCATCGGGCACTGGGCCTGGCCGGCCGCGGGTCGTAGCGCGACTCGATTGCCTGCCTGTCCGCCGTCGCCGGGCTCGGCTTGCCGCGCGTGGCAGACTGGCGTTCATGATGTCCCCGCGGACGCTCTGCGGGCTGCCATGGGCATGGTTCACGGCCTGGATGCTCGTCGGCGCGGGCTATGCCCTGAGCTTCATCGGGATCGCGTCGGTCGGATTGTTCCTGATACCGCTTCCGGTGCTGGCCACGGTGCTGCTGGCCCGGCGACGGCAGGCGAGCGGCGGATTGCCGGGCCTGATATCTGGTCTTGCCGTCCCGGTGCTCTACGTGGCCTATTTGAACCGGGCCGGACCCGGGACCATCTGCACCGCCGTAGCAGGCGGGCAGGAGTGCGATGGCGAATGGAGTCCCTGGCCGTGGCTGGCCGTCGGCGTGATCTTGTTCGTCCTCGGCGTCGCCGCGTTCATCGGTTGGCAGCGGCGAGCCAGTCACCGGCCGTACCAGGACTGAGAGGCACCGGCCCGGGCGGGCCTAAGCGCCAGCCGCGGGATCTAAGCACTCACGGCCGGTAAATCCTGGGCGATCGCCCGATTCGCGCCGGGCGGTCTTAGCCGCATCGTCGGAACGTAACCGACGTCAAGGAGGCGCCAATGGATCCCGTCATGATCCAGCACCTGGCGCGCGCGCGGCTGGCCGACCTGCACCGCCAGGCCCGGCGCGAAGCAATGGCCCGGGCCGTCCGCCAGAGCCGCCGCGCGCGCAGGCAGCTCACCGGCTATCACCGATCCGGGCTGCTGCGGGCGTTGAACTGGCGGGGTTCCCGTAGCTGCGCCGGCGGTCGATCGCTTGGCGCTCGCGGCATAGGGTGACGCCGGGAGTCAAGCGGTCGTGAGTTGCCGCCAGCTCGCCACGAGACCCTCGTTGAACCGAGCACCCGGGAGCCTGCCGCGGATCAGCGATTGAGCTGGTTATCTCGCCCGGCGGGAGGGCGCAGGCCCACAAGCTGGCGCAGTTGCTGTCTCGGGCACAGGGCCAGGGTGACCAGCTCCGATGTCGCGACCGCGATCGCCGCGCCCCGCCACAGGGAGGCCGACGGCCCGGCCGCCAGCACGGCCGCGCTGAATGCAGCTGCCGACAGGAGCGTCACGCGCACGAACGCGACCTGCCAGCGGCGCAGCGGCCGTCGTCTCGCCTCCCGCCGGTCAGGCTTCAGGATCCGGTCGTAGCCGTCCTGCGGTGGCGGCCACGGCCTCAGCTGCGGCGGCGCTTGATCATCGGCCTCGGGGCGCACTTCCCGATCGTAACCTCTGGCCCGGCCTAAGTCCTGCCGCGGCGGCCTGGCCGTCGCTGCGGTCTAGAATCCGCGGCAGCGAGCTATTGGCCCGCGAACGAGACCCCAGGGACCGTGATCGCCCCCCAGGAGGTTGAGCATGACCGGCAATCAGCGCGAGGACCCCGAAGACCAGGCTCTGCTGGCCTTCCTCGCCGCCCAGCGCGACGTGGTGCTTTCCATCGTGGAAGGGCTGGACGAGCAGGCATGGCACCGGTCGGTGGTGCCGTCGGGCTGGACGCCGGCTGGGCTGGTGGAGCACCTGGGAGGTGCCGAGTACCACTGGTTCCAGCATGTCGTCGCCGACTCGAGGGAAGACCTGCCCGTGGACGAGGACCTGCCTGCCTACGATCCGACGGCGGCATTCGTCTCGGACCGGTCCTCAGCGGAGATCATCGATGATTACCGGAACGAGTGCGCGCGCTCGGATGCGGTGCTGGCGGTGACGCCGCTGTCGGCGCGGCCGCGCGGCAGGCACGGCGGTCCGGAGATGGACGAACCCCCGGACGTGCGCTGGGTCGTGCTGCACATGATCGAGGAGACCGCGCGGCACGCCGGTCACCTGGACATCGCCAGGGAACTGATCGACGGCCAGACAGGACTCGGGCCTCGCTGAGCGCCGCTAAGACCGGCCGGCCGCGCTGGTGATAGCAGCACCAGCCCCAGCGTCGGCGCACGACGGCGAGCCTACTAATTGCCCCGGTCACCTGCTCTGGTCCGCGGGGTCCAGGCCCACGGGTCAAATGGGGCAGAATGTAGGCATGGCTCGGAAAAGGCCATGGTGGCAGACGACGACCAACCTTCGCTCGGCCGTCGTGCTTGGCAGCTCGTGGCCCATCGTCGGCCTGGTCGACCTGGGACTCGGGATCGTCCTCGACAAAACATGGATTGTCGTCCTTAGCAGCCTCTACCTGCTAGGCGGACTGCCTTGGTACATCACGGCAATAGTCCTGCTCAGGAGGACCCATGTCGGTACTGCCTCCCGGGAGACTCAACCCCTAGCTTCAGATCCGTAGAGATCTGCGACCTAGCTCGCTGCCAGCGTATATGCCATTGACCTGCTCCAACTTTGCTTATTGATGTGCTGCCACTGGCGACGTTGGGCGCTGGCGCGCCTGGCAGGACTCGAACCTGCGACCGGCTGCTTAGAAGGCAGCTGCTCTGTCCAGCTGAGCTACAGGCGCCAGAGTCTGCAATTGTGCATGTCAAAGGTCACGCGGGGGACACAGCGCGGACGAGCCCAGATCGCATTCGGGAGAGCATGGGACCGAGACGGCGGCGCCGGTCCCCTATTGTCATGTCCGTGACAGCGACGGCCGGCGGGTCTCGTGCATCCGCGTCGCGCGGCGCCTCCGGTACCAGGCTACCGGGCTGGCCGGCGGCCTCGGGCATTGTCGCGGGCGTGGCGGCCGACGCGTTGCTCGGCGACCCGCGGCGCGGCCATCCGGTCGCTCTGTTCGGCCGGGCCGCGCAGGCCGCGCAGAA